>NZ_JADEXO010000111.1 GCF_015207105.1 cf. Phormidesmis sp. LEGE 11477 | reverse complement strand
ATTGCTATAACACCCGCCATAAAAATAGATATTAATATCCAAGATTCATAACAGAGAGGTAGAATCGCCGCTGGAGTGTTCAACTGCTGAGTAGAAGCCAAAGTGCTGATTACAAAAGGGATTGATGCTACCTACCTTTATAAAAAGAGCAGTGTAGCAACGATAATGTCATGGAATCACCATCTTTATAACAAAATATTTCGTTCTGTATCTTGCAATACGCTTTTGAACCTAGTAGAACTAGAGTACGAACAGCAATAGAACACCTAAGTGCTTCAAACCTAGCTGGTCTATTATAGAAACATCAGTTGCAAGCTGAGCTGATGTGTTTTAGCAACACACAACGAGCGTTTTAGATAGCAATACCTCAACTCTTGTACTGGTTTTTATGCTCAGGTTTTGCTGTCCATTGCCTGCCTTAACTTAGATAAAAAGTCGATAATAAAAAGCCCACATTGATAAGCTGAATTTCGCTATAAAGTGCGCCTCCACTCACTCCAGCTACTGCTGGCACTTGCATATGACAGCTCTATCCACGGCCCCCGGCAATACGCTTCACACTCAACACACGCTTCAAACCCAGGACATTCTTTTAATCTGTCAGCTAGCGAGTACCAACCCAGAGAATACGCTTGAACAGATACAGTCTTGGAGCTTTGAGCAATTCTTTGGATTTGTCTGTCATCTGTTTGTTACCACAGAGTCTGCAGATATTCGTCAGCAACTGGCGGATCTATTTCCAAAGTTCGGCAGCATTGCAATCCTCTCACTAGTCAAGATCGCGCATTATTTTGACTTGCAGGCCCGTAATCAATCCCGCAATCAATCCCATTTAGATCGTCACTTTCCTCTAGAAGTCCAAACACTTGCCCTACAGGCGCTAGGAAACATGCCTGTTGAAACCCTAGCGATTGGACTAGCGCAAGCTATTGAAGCGGATACTGACGGCGATTTACAAAGAACCATCGCCGCGTTTCTGGCCAAAGCATTCTATAGAAACGAAAAAGATATTCTCTCTTTGCTATCACAGTATCTTTCAAAGAAGAGCTGGTGCGCCATAGAAAATAGCCTCATTCAGGCACTCTCATCCCCACAGAATGAAGAAACTGTGCCGGGTAGACACAACAACATTCATCCTCTTCCCACTCGCGCCTCACTGACAGAAAAGCTGGCAGCAAAGCAGCTTACAGAAGTTGCGTAGTTTCTGCAAAATTACGACAGCACAACCGCACCTCTAACTACCAAAATCAATTCGCCAAATTCCGGCGGCAATCTTAGCAAGTTGTTTTTGTCGACTTTCTATCTTTTGCTCGTCCCAAATATCGTAGTGCTCTGCGATCGCCCGCGTAATCTGGAAATCGCTCTTCGCGTAAGCAGCTTTTTTGGCAGCATAGCTAGCGTTGCCAATATTGTTATTAGGCTTAGTCTCTAGCGGCGTCATATTGCCTAGCCGATAAATCAAACGATTCTGCTTATCCTCGTCAATATAGTTCCAATCTTCAGACGGGTGCTCTGGCAAAATATGCTCTAGATTGTAGGTAGCACTCTCTGCATCAAACATCTGGCCAGAACGCTGTCGCTCAATTTCAAACAAAAGATAACGAGCTACTTTCTTATTACGACTATTCGTCGTTTTAAGCTCCTTTTCAGCAAAAGCACCCTTAAACTGCACGTCTTCGGGATAGATTCGGCGCAGAGAGGCTTCTACTTGCGAATGGTCTGTATAGTTGCCCGTAGAAATATTACGCGCAATGTCGTTGTAGATCTTCTCCTGATCGGAAGTTAGCAAACTGCAAATAACGTTGTAACGGAAGGAAATTACCAGCACAGAGAGCAAAATGCGAGTAAATGAGGCCCGCTCGGACTCAAAGAAACTTTGATAGGTTGCTAGCAGCATTGATACTGGCTGCCGAACGCCAAACATTTTTAACTGCTTAAGAGCTTCTCGCTCTTTGGCTTCCCATCTACTATCTTGTGGATCTCTTAGGGCCGTATAAACGTCGGCATAGTAGTCAAAATTTCTAACTAGAGAGAACGCCTCCTGACGGCTTTTTACATCTCGTCGAACTGCTTTGAAGAGATCTGTTTTACGAACTAACTTATGACCGCTGTTCCAATAGATTCGTAGAAACTCTGGAAAACTCTCACTTCCTAAAACGCCCACA
The DNA here is from genome assembly GCF_015207105.1 of cf. Phormidesmis sp. LEGE 11477. Classification (GTDB taxonomy): domain Bacteria; phylum Cyanobacteriota; class Cyanobacteriia; order Phormidesmidales; family Phormidesmidaceae; genus Phormidesmis. The sequence continues at coordinate 18,520 of NZ_JADEXO010000111.1, read as the reverse complement.
ACCCTTTCCCACTGGTCTTCGAGCGCCTGCACCTCAGTTTCGTGAGTGTCTCCCGTACTAATGATAGAAAACAGGTAGTTCTTTAGTAGATCTGTCGAGGACAGTCGTACCCCACGCGCGTTTAGCGTCTCAAACACCTTGAATGCGTTCAGCTCATCTGTCACTGTAATCACAGTGAAAAAGAGTCTGTCTACCAGCGTGTCAATAAACTCCGCAAAGTCTTTTCCGCTAGCAGATTGACTGCCGACCCTCGATTTGATTCGATCTTTAAACCAGCCAAAGGCTTTTCTAAGCTGATGTTCAGATGTATTTAGACCTCTAGTCGGAATGCGTTCTAGCGGCACTAGATAAGTTTGATAAAAGAGATTGTTGTGGCGGTTTAGCTCCAGCTTTGACTGAGGAACTAGCGTGACCGGATCGAGATAGCCAATGTAGCTATTTTGTAGCTGTTCTTGTCTGCGGCGGTTGTTGTCCGCATCTAATCCTGCTTCGATCAGGTCTTTGAGATGGGACAGACCTGCTAAAACCATGACGCTTAGCGTCGTCATCCGCTGCTGCCCGTCAATGATATCGAACTGCTTGCTGTCTGAAGATTGAAGCACAAGGTAGCCCAGATAATGGGCTGGTTCACTATCGTTTTCAAAAAGTCCTACGATGTCTTGCCAAAGGTCATCCCATTCATCTGTGCCCCAGGAATAGTCGCGCTGAAACCGAGGAACCCGGTAGGTGAGACCGTTGCCTAGTAGCTGGCGAAAAGTTGTGTTGGAGGTATTGAAGTTGATAGTTGCCATATAAAGTAGCCTCTGCTATAGCGATCGCCACTTTGCTCCACACGTTCTAGAGTGAGTGTGTAGGGTTCGAGACCTGAATAGAGGAAAACGGGACTGGCGCGATTCGAACGCGCGACCTAGCGCTTAGGAGGCGCTTGCTCTATCCATCTGAGCCACAGCCCCAGGCTTTTGTCATCATAATGCTGGTGGCTAATAGCACACCGGACTATTCCGACAATTACTCAAGGTACTATAGCAAGCCTCTTCCAATTTTTGAATTAACTTTCAATCACCCAGGGCTCTTCCCAAGGACTGCCGCCAACTTCCAAGCCTGCTAGATTGCTGATGGCATCTATGATCTGCGGGCCATCGACTGACCATAGCTGGACTCGCAGTTCTCCATGCGTGGTGTCTCTGCACAGCCACTGCATGCCCTCGCGAGTGGGCACGCGCACGTAGGCACCTTGGTCATGGGCGCGGCCTGTAATTTCTACTCGGTAGCGATAGTCGTGGGCGCTCAGGTGCCAATAGCCCCACGGATCTACTGTCCAGGCAAAGGTGACTTTAGTCGAAATGAATTCGTAGAACTCGCCTTGGTAGTGGATGCCGATTAGCCCTACGTTTTCTTTTAGAAAAAGCACATCGCGCACGCCACCGGCTGCGGTAATGCTGAGTCCTGGCGCGCTGGGAAAGGCGTTGCACTGTAGCCAAAACCATTTAGAGGGAAAAGCGCCGCCCCAGTTTTTCTCGGTGTAGGCGGGCTCATCTTGGAAGTCGTACGTTTTTCCTTGCCAATAGATCTGCCCAGAGGCTAGCCCGTCTGCCATCAGTACCTGCCAACCAGGTTCAAAGACGGATAGATACGATAGCCAGCCAGCGGTTGCTCTAGGAGAATCCAACCTGCCCCAGGTAGCTAGTGGTTTGATCGAGTACTCCCATTCTGCTTGTAGTGCGCCTGTCGAATTCAGCAGCCTGCCCTGATGATAATGCGCTGTGAAGCGATAGCCTTCTGTTTGGTTATCTATATAGCCAGTGTCCTGTTTACTGGCCTGATTACTAGCTTGTCTATTGGCTCGACTGATCACTCGCTGATGGCTAACAGCCAGACGGTTAGGACTCGCTGAAAACCGATGAACGTTAGGAAAGGTGCGGCAGTAATAAGATTCGTCTGGGCCTAGAATCTGAGCTGCGCCGCCGCTGTGAGGGCTGTTGCCTGCTGGATCGTCAATGGAGTACATGAAGGCGAAAGTTTGGGCGATTCTTCCCTGAAGAGGCTCCGCTAACGCACTCAAGGTCACCCGCAAATACCATCCTTCAAAAAACCGCTCAGACTGGCCGCGCCAGTGATAGCCGCTATGCGGTGCTTCGATGCTCATACTATCGGAGGTCATACTATCGGGCCTCTACCCAACGTGGCACGTAGCGCCATGCCTTTTTTAGTGCCTGATCTCGCCAGCTATAGTCAGGTTGCTTTTGCTCGACTAATGCCCAGAATGCCTTTGAGTGGTTCATATGGACGGTATGGCACAGCTCATGAACGAGAACGTAATGAACTAGCGGCTGGGGCAAGAACAGCAGCTTGTAGTTGAGGCTGATGTTTTTCTGGCTAGAGCAGCTTGCCCAGCGGGTCTTTTGCCCCCGGACGGAAATGCGATGGCAGGGCAGGTCTAGATCAAAGCCTAGCTGTCTGAGCCAGGGCGCTATTTCTTTTTGAGCGCGGTGGGCGAGCCATTTGCATAAGACGCGCTGACAGGCGCTCAGATGGTCGGTATTGCCTGTGACGGTAAGGTGATGGTGGGTATCGTCTGGAATGCAGGTGATGCGGCTACCGGGCGATCGCACGTATTGAACCGTCCAAGTCTCTAGCAGAGCGCGATCGCGTTTCGTCACGGCTTCTTCTATCTGGGGCGATCGCCAGCGAAAGACAATTTTCTCAGGCTTTTCGGCTTGCCAGCTATCAACGGTATTTTCGCGGTCAGTGAGTAGACGCGATCGCGTTTTCAAAATCCAACTGCGCCGCCGCTCTAGAATCTCTGGCAGCCTAGCGCTATCAAACCGAGGCGGCACCACAATCTCCACCTCGCCTTCTACCGAAATCTTGATCGAGACATGCTTGGCCCGTTTGCTCTCGCGGACTTTGTAAGGCGGCAAGTCATGAGGCGGCAAGTCAGACGATAACTCATCGGGGAAAAGCTTTAGCTGGGACATGGTCACATCAAATCATGCACGGCAGATCACACCTATTAGAGCCCTTGAAGCAGCCATAGCTGCCTAGAAAGTCACTAAGAAATCAGCTCTTTTATTATTACTGATTATCATCCTCAAATTTGAGTTCATACAGAATAAACGCTATACCTAGTCTTACGCTTAATGGCTCTTTGTATAACCCTGATTATGAAGCCCTTCTTAAAACCCACTCGTCAACGCAATAATTCTTCCTATCGCCTGTTAGGTCTAGCCCTCGGCTCGCTCTTCTTACTCTCTAGCTGCGATGGTGCCTCTACCGAATCCGCTGAAAACACCGTTACCGTTTTAGGCGTAGTCGTCGGCGAACAGCAAGAGAAATTAGAACAGGCCCTAGCACCGTTTGAAGAAGAAACTGGCATCGACGTAGTTTACGAAGGCACCGATGCGTTTGCTACCCTGCTACCGGTTCGGGTGGAATCAGGGGATGCGCCAGATCTAGCCATGTTTCCCCAGCCCGGTCTGCTGGCCGATTTTGCCAGAGCCGGACAGCTCATTCCGCTTAATACCTTCATCGATACCAGCACGCTTAGAGCCGCCTACCCAGATACTTGGATAGAGCTAGGCAGCGTGGATGACGAAGCCTACGGCATCTGGTATAGAGCGTCTGTCAAAAGCCTGGTATGGTATCGGCCAACTGCCTTTGAAGAGGCTGGCTATGAAATTCCATCGACTTGGGCAGAGCTTATTGACCTAAGCGATCAGATCGTCGCTGATGGCGCTACCCCCTGGTGTATTGGTCTAGAAAGTGGCGATGCCAGCGGCTGGCCCGGCACCGACTGGGTCGAAGATATCATGCTCCGCACCGCTGGCCCCGAAGCCTACAGCCAGTGGGTCGATCACGACTTGCCTTTTGATTCTGCCGAAGTCGTCAACGCCTTTAACGAATTTGGCGAGATTTTGCTCGATCCTGAATACGTCAATGGTGGGGCCGTTGGCGCAGTGTCTACTCCATTTGGAGACTCCGCACAAGGAATTTTCAACGAGCCACCTAGCTGCTACCTGCACAGGCAGGCCAACTTTATCGCCACCTTCTTCCCAGAAGAGGCAGAGCCTAGAGTAGACTACGACGTTTTTCCCTTGCCAGAGATAGACCCTCGATTTGGCACGCCTATTCTGGTGGCAGGAGACGCTTTTGGCATGTTTAACGACACCCCCGAAGCCAGAGCGCTGATGCAGTATTTGGCGACTCCACAGCCCCACGAGATCTGGGCGGGTCTAGGCGGATTTATCTCTCCGCACAAGCAGGTTTCGACCGATGCCTATCCCGATATCACCAGTCAAAAAATCGCTCAAATTCTAGCCGATGCCGAAGTGATTAGCTTCGACGGTTCAGATATGATGCCTGGCGCGGTAGGCACTGGTACGTTCTGGTCTGGAATTATCGATTTTGCAGTCGGCGAGTCGGCAGAAGAGGTGACTGGTTCTATCGAGAGTAGCTGGCCAGAATAGTCACTTCTGCTCAAGAACTGCAGATGTATGAACATCAACAATTGTATCTCCTACGACGAATATAAAAACATTGCGTTTGAGTGGGACTAATATCAAATTATGGTTGCTATGACCATGAATAGATCTGGCTACTTGGCGGCAGAGGGTTTCTATCAGTGAGACTCTTGTTTTGACCCAAGCGAAGTGGCTAGTTAGCCTATGGATTTGCCTAGCGCTAGCGATAACTCACTCGTTTAAAAAGGAAGGTAACACTTATGGCAGAAAACGAAGGTAACAAAGGCGGCGTTCAAAAAGACAATTTCGATAGAGGAATTGTTCCTGCAGAAACAGCCGCGCGGATGGAGCGTGAAGGAGAAGATTATAAAGAAACCTCAGACAAAAAAGAGCTTGATACGACTGGTGGCCAGACCGTCAGTAATGAAGGTCTCGCTAACAACTATGCGATCGAGCCAGAAATGTATGTTGAAGAACCTGGCGATCTGCGCGAAGATTCGTAAGTGCTGGCAAGTAAGCCTTTGAAAATTTTATCTTCAAAGACTACTTCCCTAAAGGCACAGAAAAGCAGAAAAAAGCTAGAGAGCCATAGTTCTTTCTAGCTTTTTGTGTATCTGTAGCTTGAAGTGAGATGTATAGCAAAGCGCAATAGAATCACACGTAGGCTTAGCCTTCCCTTTGAGTATGCATCCGGCGCTAGCTAGCCGACTCAATCGCCGCTAGACTGCTGACATTACTCAGACTCAACCCTTTACAAGTTCTTTTAATCAGGCCCGTTAGCACTTTCCCCGGTCCGACTTCGACGACAGACTCGATTCCCGCTTCCGGCAGACCTAAAGAAATCTCTCTCCAGCGAACAGAACCTGTCATCTGTTGGATCAATCTCTTTTTCAAGATCTCAGCATTGGTTTCAGGTCTTGGATCTACATTTGACATCACAGGAATACTGGCATCGCTGAATTCAACGGCTGCAAGCACCGATTCAAATGACTTAGAAGCATCGGCCATCAAAGGAGAATGAAACGCACCGCTGACGTTCAGCTTGAGCGCTCGCTTGCATTTCACGCTCGATATCACCGCATCGACGCCAGCTAACGTGCCGGAAATGACTACCTGCCCTGCATTGTTGTCATTCGCCAAAACGACGTCTGCAGTCTCGGCAATTTTGGCATCTAGCTGGTCGCGATCAAAACCCATGAGCGCTGCCATCGTTCCTGCCGAGGCTTCTGACATCAGCTCAGCGCGGCGTTTAACGAGCTTCAATCCTTCAACGAAATCAAATACGCCCGCCGCATATAGCGCGGAGTACTCTCCTAGACTATGACCAGCCACCAGGTCGGGCTGCTGTCCTTTCTCTTTCAAAACATCGGCTAGCGCGCATTCTACTACATACAAACAGGGTTGCGTATAGCGAGTATCGGACAGCAGCGCTTCATCTTGACAAATCTCTAGCACAGATTTTCCAATAATCTTTTCGGCTTCCGCTAGGCGATCTGCGCGCACCTCCGCTAGATCCGCGCCCATTCCTACAGCCTGGGAACCCTGGCCAGGAAAGACCCATGCAGTTTTTAACATTGTTGCTTTAAACTCCTATCTTAAAAGTGTTGGCAGTTATTTATTCTCTAATTATCTATTCTCTACAGAGCCCCATTTGAGGATGGCGGCTCCCCAAGAGAGACCAGCTCCAAAGCCGGACAGTGCGAGCGTATCGCCTGTTTTGATTTTGCCAGTACGAACCCACTCGTCTAGAGCAATGGGAATAGAGGCGGCATCGGTGTTGCCATGTTTGGCCATATTGCTAACGACGCGATCGCCCGGAATCCCCAATCGCTGGGCCGCAGCATCTAAAATCCGCTGATTCGCCTGATGCAAAATCAGCCAGTCGATATCATCAGTCGACAGTCCAGCGTGAAAAAGCGACTTCTCTAAGACTTCTGGGACTCGCTTGACCGCGAAGCGATAGACCTCTCGTCCGTTCATCGTCACGGGCTGATACTGACCGGTTTGAATAGTGACATCATCTACTAACGTCTCTGATGCCTTTTGATAGTGGGCGTTGAGGCAGTCGTTTTGGCTACCGTCGCTGTGCATCTCAAAGCTAAGCAGGCGATCTTCACGGCAGCGCTGCATCACGATCGCCCCAGCGCCATCGCCGAAGAGAACGCAGGTTCTGCGATCGCTCCAGTCCGTTAGCCGAGACAAGATATCTGCGCCGACGACCACCACGTTTTTGTAAGCGCCCGTGCGGATAAACTGAGCCGCTGTGACCAAGGCGAATACAAACCCAGAGCAAGCAGCGGTAATATCAAAAGCAACCGCGCGCGTGGCCCCGACTTCGGCTTGAATCTGGCAGGCTGAGCCAAAAAGGTCATCGGGCGTAGACGTGGCTAGCAGGATTAGATCGATATCGGTAGGCTTTAGGGTTGTCTGGGCGATCGCGCTGACTACCGCCTCGCCTGCTAACGATCGAATAGAATCACTGGCGTTAGCAATATGTCGCCGCCTGATGCCAGTGCGAGTCGCTATCCACTCGTCTGAGGTATCCACCACCTGAGCGAGCTGATCGTTTGTCAGCACCGTCTCAAGCTGAGCCGAGCCGCTACCGATAAAAGCGACGCCGTAAGTTTGCTGAGCCATACTCTCTATTCACCCTTGGCTTTGACAGTCGCCGCAACCTTTTGGTACTGGTCTTCGATCCGCTCAATCACGCGGTTATCAACAGCATCTTTAGCCAAGCGAATTGCATTGAAAATAGACGGCGCTTTAGAGCTACCGTGGCTAATGACAGCTACCCCTGCCACCCCTAGCAGTAGCCCGCCACCGTGCTCTGCGTGATCCACTCGCTGCTTGATCCGCTTCAGGTTGCCTTTCAAAAGCGTACAGCCTACCTTGCCAGCTACGCCCTGTGGCAATTCTTCTCGCAAAATTTGCAGCACCGATTCGCCCACCGCCTCAGCAAACTTCAGCAAAATATTGCCAACAAAGCCATCGCATACAATCACATCGAAGTCGCCCGAGAGCACATCGCGCCCTTCCGCGTTGCCCACAAAGCTAATCGCGCTTTGTTCACTCAACGCCTTATGCACGGTGATAGCCGCTTCGTTGCCTTTACTTTTCTCTTCGCCAATGTTCAGCAGGCCGACTTTAGGGTCATCATTACCCAAGACATAGCGGGAATAGATGCTGCCCATAAAGGCAAACTGCTCTAGATACTTAGGCCGACAGTCAACATTTGCGCCCACATCCAAAATCAATACTGGCTTGTTCGCAACCACCGTGGGAAACACAGCGCCAATCGCGGGTCTATCGACGCCCTTGATTCGTTTTAGCCGCAGCAGCGCCGCTGCCATCGCCGCACCTGAATGCCCCGCTGAAACCACGCCATCTGCTCGCCCCTGCTTGACCAAATCCATCGAGACATTGATAGAAGCTTTAGGCTTTCGCCGCAGCGCGCTCAAAGGCTCTTCGTGCATTTCTATAGTCCCTTCGGCGGGCACGATCTCAATGCCTTTAAGTAAGCCTGCCTGCGGTACTGCCGCTGCTATCTGGTCGGCGTCACCCACCAATAGCACTTCAACCCCCAGCTCTTCCTTGGCTCTGAGCGCGCCAGCAACCACTTCATCAGGGGCAAAATCACCGCCCGTCGCGTCTACTGCGATGCGTACCTGCGTCGAATCCATCAAAGCTCCACCCTTTTGTTGGCCCAATCGGGATCATATAACTTTAAGAATTCTATCAGACTTGTTCTTCCCAGATTTTTCTTATTCTTCGCCGGGTTCAACAATTCGCTGGAATAGATAGCCAGTGCCTCTAGCCGTTAAGATCAGCTCAGGGTTGCTAGGATCGTCTTCTAGCTTGGCTCTTAGCCGAGAGATATGGACATCGACTACGCGGGTATCGACGTGGCGCTCTGGCGTATAGCCCCAAACCTCTTGTAGAATCTCAGAGCGAGAAAAGGGCTCTCCAGAACGGCTGACCAACAGCTCTAGCAGGCTAAATTCCATGCCAGTTAGCCGGATGCGCTCGTCGCCTTTGTAGACCTGGCGCTTGTTGGTGTCGATACGGATATTGTTGATCGTGATCACACCGGAGCTAGGGATGCCAGAGGCCCCTGTCTTTTCGACCCGGCGTAGAACAGATCGAATGCGCGCTTCGAGTTCTTTTGGAGAAAACGGCTTGACCACATAGTCATCAGCGCCGAGCTCTAGCCCGGTAATCCGGTCGGCCACATCGCCTAGTGCAGTCAGCATGATGATCGGAATATCTGATTCTTTACGAAGCTCTTGACAAACGCCATAGCCGTCTAGCTTAGGCATCATCACATCTAAGACCACCAAATCCGGGATGGTATTGCGGAAGGTATCTAAGGCTTCTTCCCCATCGGCGGCGGTGACTACGTCGTAGCCAATCATGGAAAGTCGGGTCTCTAGAATACGACGGATGCTAGCTTCATCATCAACAACTAAGATCTTTTCTTTAACGCTTTCCAAGGCTATGTAAACTCCTATAAAACCGTGGCTGCAAAGAGACCACTGGCGGGAATGACTGCAATGTCGATCAAAAAGTTTATGACGCTTATATAACGTTTAGCAACTAAACTTTTTGCCAAGGGCCATCTCAGCAAATCAATTGTATGCGGTTGAACCCTCCCAAAGCTAGTGACTCAGAGGGTTTTACTGTTTCTTAAGGTTGTATCTAGCTCGATTACGAACTGATACGAATCGCTACAGTGCTGACCAGTCACGGCTTTACCTTTATGAAAGTTATTATTTCGAGAAGAGCCAAGACATTTTTTCTTATTTTTTAAAAAGCAAATATTAAGTGGGCATTTGCAAAGAAATGTATCGTATTTTGCTGTTTTAGCCGTATTCTCTCAGCGGTGAAAGTACGTATATACTACTTTTATGAGCTCCGTACTCTGATCTTTAGTGACTGATGATCGCCCATGGCTAAGACTCGTTCTGTCTATATATGTAATGCCTGTGGCGCTGAGTCGCGTCAGCACTTTGGTAAATGTCCTACCTGCGGCACCTGGAATTCGCTAGTCGAGCAGGTCGTTGAGTCCCAGTCTGCAGCGAGCACTCGCCCCAGTATGAAATCGCGGACGGGCGGCACTCGCCGTAAAAAAGCCCCGGCTCAGCCTCGACTGTCGCTGACGTTTAATCAGATTCAAGATCATCCTCAGGCGCGAATCCCGTCTGGCTATCACGAGCTAGATCGCGTCTTAGGTGGTGGCATTGTGCCTGGGTCTCTAGTATTACTAGGCGGCGATCCGGGTATCGGTAAGTCTACGCTGCTGTTGCAGACGGCGAATCAGCTAGCTAAGGGTACGCCGATTTTGTATGTGTGTGCAGAAGAGTCAGGGCAGCAGGTGAAGCTGCGATCGCTTCGCCTAGGCATCAATCAAAGTGAGCAGTCGAGCAGCATCCGAGACAATTTGTACCTTCTGCCCGAAACGAACTTAGAAACTATTCTCGATGAACTAGATTCGCTGCGGCCCAAAGTTGCCGTGATTGACAGCATTCAAGCTTTGTTCTATTCAGCGCTTACCTCCGCACCAGGGTCAGTTGCACAGGTACGAGAATGCACCTCGGCGCTAATGCAGCTAGCCAAGAAGGAGAACATTTCTCTGTTTATTGTGGGACATGTGACTAAAGAAGGGGCGATCGCAGGTCCAAAAGTGTTGGAACACCTAGTCGATACCGTTTTGTATTTTGAAGGCGATCGCTTTGCCAGTCACCGCCTGCTGCGCTCGGTTAAGAACAGATTTGGCGCAACTCATGAACTCGGCGTGTTTGAAATGGTAGATAAGGGGCTAGAAGAAGTGCTGAACCCTTCTGAGCTATTTATGAGCAATCAAGAAGAGAATGTGCCTGGCGTGGCAACGATTGTGGCCTGTGAAGGGACGCGGCCTTTGGTGGTGGAACTGCAGTCTTTGGTCAGTCCGACTAGCTACAGCTCACCGCGCCGCTCGACTACAGGAATTGAATACAACAGATTGTTGCAGATTCTCGCCGTATTAGAGAAAAGAGTCGGCATTCCCCTATCTAAATTAGATGCGTATGTGGCGTCTTCGGGTGGACTAAATGTAGGAGAGCCAGCGGCAGATTTAGGGATTGCGGTGGCAGTGGCTGCAAGTTTTCGCGATCGCATCATCGATCCAGAATTAGTCCTAATCGGAGAAGTAGGCTTGGGCGGTCAGGTTCGCCCGGTTTCTCAGATGGAGCTGCGGCTAAAGGAGGCAGCAAAGCTAGGGTTTAAGCGAGCGCTAGTGCCAAAAGGGCAGAGCCGGAAGGATCTGGGGATGGAGGTGACTGAAGTGGGAAGAGTGGTGGATGCGATCGCCACTGCCCTTGCCAACTCTACCCAGCACGATCCTGTAGAAGCCTCCTTAGAAGACTAGAGTCGTCTACTATGTAGATATATCCATAACGTAGACTCGACCTTTGATCTCATGGTTCAGTCCAAGCTAAAAACAGATCTCCCTTCCGGCTCCGAGCTACCTGATTCGGACGATATACCCGTGGACAATGAGGATCAAAATCTCTTGCCAAACATTTTATTGTTTGTGCTAAACACCCTTTGGGAGCACCGCCAGGACTGGTTCTTTGCAGTAGACATGGGTGTGTATCATACAGCAGGTAAAAACCCTAGAGTCCCGGTTGTCCCGGATGCATTCTTGAGCATAGGCGTTCCCCGTCACAGAGAAGGTGAAAGTTTTAGGCGTAGCTATGTCGTCTGGGAAGAGAATGATGTTGTGCCTCTGATGACGCTCGAACTGGTCTCGTGGTCGCCTGGTGGAGAGTATGTCAAAAAGATGGAAATCTACCGAAATCTCGGCGTTCTCTACTACATTATTTACAATCCCCTCTATTGGCAAAGAGACAGGCACCAGCCTTTTGAGGTTTACAAACTGGTAAGTGGTGAATACCAGCTACAGATCGGCGAACCCTTTTGGATGGAAGAAGCCGGACTTGCCTTAGGTCGGTATAGGGGGACTTTTGGTGGAGAAGACCGCGAACTGCTAGGCTGGTTTGACCAAAATGGCGATCGCATCCTAACATCAGAGGAAAAAGCGGAACGCTCAGCTTCTCAAGCGGAACGCCTAGCCGCTCGATTACGCGAGCTAGGTGAAGATCCAAATTTAGTTTGATCGCAACTGTGGCCGTTCGTGTAATTTTACACCGTCAGCAGTGGCGTGGCTCTGGCGTTGAAGTTCGCGGCTTTTAGTGAGGCGACTGCGGTTTCAGCGTTAAGGACGCGGTACTGGTTGCCTAGGCGGACGGCCTGTCTTTGGTTGCGGGTGCGAATGACGGCAATGACTGGGGTTTTGGCGGCGAATTTGTTCTCGCCTTGCAGCTCCCTGAGAATGTCGCGCAGGCGGTTTTGCTTTTTGATGTCACCAGCGATCGCAGCGTCTAAGTCCAGCATCACCATCCGCACGGTTTCAATCGGCTGAGCATCGTCAATAATCATTTGAGTGCGATCGTCACGGCGATCGACTTTGCCCCACACCATCAGACGCGCGTCGGGTTTGATGTACTGACCGATGCGGGCGTAGGATTTAGGAAAGATGACGGCTTCAGCATGGCCCGTCAGGTCTTCTATCTGAACGACGGCCATAGAGTCGCCCTTTTTGGTGGTGACGGGTTTGACCATGCTGAGCATGACGATGGCGCTAAGGGTAACTTTTTCGGGCTTTTCTGCGAGTTCTGCGAGTTCGATGGGGGCAAGAATTTTGGCTGAGTGCTGAATGTTTTTGAGGGGATGATCGGAGATATAGAAGCCTAGAAGTTCTTTCTCTAGCTTTAGCCTTTCTTGAGGTTCGTAGTCTGAAACGGGTGGGGCTTTGGGCGCTGATTCGAAGGTTGTTGTATTTGCTGAAGTATTCTCAGAACTGCCACCGAGCATATCAAAGAGATTCCCCTGACCGACTTCGCGGTCTTTGGCCCTCGACTGAGCCCATTCTACGATTAGCTCTAGATCATGCATGAGCTGCTGACGATTGGGGTCTAGGCTTTCTAATGCGCCAGAGAGAATCAATGCTTCAAGAGCTCTCTTGTTGACGGCTCGTAGATCGACGCGATCGCACAGATCCGCTAGCGAGGTAAACGGGCCGTCTTTCTCCCGAGACCTGATTAACGCTTCAATCGCTCCTAATCCCACATTACGAACCGCAGATAGACCAAACAGGATCTGATTTTCCAGCGGTGTAAAGTCCACTTCCGAACGGTTCACATCCGGTGGCAGCACTTGAATGTGCATGCTCAGGCAGCTAGCAATGTACATCTGCACTTTGTCTTGGTCACCGCTAATCGCTGTTAGCAGCGCCGCCATGTACTCAACCGGATAGTTCGCCTTTAGATACGCAGTTTGAAAGGTGACAAATCCGTAGGCCGTAGAGTGAGACTTGTTGAAACAGTATTCGGCAAACAGCACCATCTGATCAAACAGATCGTTTGCGTTCTTACGAGGAAACTCGTTTTCCCCGGCACCTTTGATAAATTCCTCTCGGTGCAGCTCCATTTCTTTTATCTTCTTTTTACCCATGGCTCTACGCAGTAGGTCCGCTCGCCCTAGCGAATACCCTGCCAGATCTTGAGCAATTTTCATGATCTGTTCTTGATAGACCATGATGCCGTAAGTCTCTTTTAGAATCGGCTCTAATATCTTGTGGGCGTAGTCGATCTTCTCTCTGCCGTGCTTACGATCGATAAACTTAGGAATAAGTCCAGCATCTAGCGGACCCGGTCGATAGAGTGCGAGAACTGAGGAGATGTCTTCCAAACCGGAGGGCTTTAGTTCTTTCACAATCTGCCGCATGCCAGAAGATTCTAGCTGAAATACGCCTGCTAGCTCTCCGCCTGCTAACAGCTCGTAGGTTTTGGGATCGTCTAGCGGCAGCGCGTCTAGATCGATTTCAATATTGTGTCTAGCTTCAATATGGTTAACTGCCTTTTGAATCATCGTTAGGTTTCGCAGACCTAAGAAGTCCATCTTCAATAGACCGATGGCTTCGACATCTTCCATGTAGTACTGCGTAATCACAGAGCCGTCGTTGTTGCGCTGCAACGGAACGATAGTGTCTAGCGGATGCTCTGAAATCACGACACCAGCCGCGTGCATACCAAAGGTCTTGTTGGTGCCTTCGATGGTGATGGCTGTGTCAATCCACCGCTGGAAGGTGACGTTGGTACCGGGGATGAGTTCGCCGCTGTCGTACTTTTCTTTAAAGGTGGTGTCTGGGGTCTTCTCGGAGATCATGACGTTGAGCTTGGTCGGTTTGCCCCTAGAGACCGGGATCAGCTTGGCGAGTTTATCTGATTCGTTGTAGGGGATATCGAGCACGCGGGCCACGTCTTTTAGCACCGCTTTGGAGGTCATGCGGTTGAAGGTAATAATTTGCGCGACGTGGTCGGTGCCGTACTTTTCGGTGACGTATTCGATTACCTCTTCACGCTTCTCGATGCAAAAGTCTGTATCCACATCGGGCATGGACTTGCGTTCTGGGTTGAGAAAGCGCTCGAATAGTAAGCCGTGATGAACCGGGTCGATATTGGTGATGCCCATGGCGTAGGCAACTAGGGAACCCGCCGCAGAGCCACGTCCTGGCCCGACGGAAATGTTGTTGTCTCTGGCGAATTTGATGTAGTCCCAAACTACAAGAAAGTAGGTGGCAAAGCCCATCTGGTGCATCATCTGGACTTCGTAGACCATGCGATCGCGATACTCCTGACTCAGCTCCTCCCGGCTGGTAAAATTCATCCGTTCTAGCAGTCCGTCCCAGGCCACCTTCTCCATGTAGCTTTCTTTGGTATGCCCGGCTGGAATCGGAAAGTTAGGAATCTGAGGATTGCCCAGAATGTTGTATTCTTCTACTTTGTCAGCAACTTCTTGAGTGCGCGCGACTGCATCATCAATCACTTCAGGAGCAAGATGATCGCGAAACAGGCGGCGCATTTCCGCTTCTGACTTCAGGTATTCTGTGCCGCTGTAGCGTAGTCTCTTATCTTCTGAAATCAGCTTGCCGGTTTGAATGCACAGCAGCGCGTCGTGAGCTTCTACATCGACACAAGAGATAAAGTGAGAATCGTTGGTTGCAACAATTTTAATATCTAGCTCTTGAGCAATCCGAACAATCTCTACATTGACGATTCGATCTTCATAAGATCCGTGATCTTGAATCTCTAGATAGAAATCGTCACCCAGCAGATCTTTGTACCACTGGGCAACTCTGCGGGCGACATCTAGCCGCTTTTTGAGAATGGCCTGGGGAATCTCGCCGCCGAGGCAGGCGCTGGTGATGATTAGTCCTTCGTGGTACTGCTCTAGCAGGTCTTTGTTGATGCAGGGCCGAGAGAAGAGTCCCTTGCCCTGGACGCCTTCTAGGTGAGAGACAGTGGTGAGCTTTACTAGGTTTTTGTAGCCGATGTCGTTTTTGGCAAGGACGAGCTGGTGATATTTTGGTCGCTTTTCCTGCTTGGTAATATCGCCATTGATGATGTACATCTCGTTGCCGATGATCGGCTTGATGCCTTTTTTGCCGCAGACCTTTAGCAGCTCAATCGCGCCGTACATGACGCCGTGATCGGTCAGGGCGATCGCGTCCATTCCCAGCTCTAGCGCTCTGTCCACTAGCGGATCGATGTGGCTAGCACCGTCTAGCAGGCTGTAGTCGCTATGAATGTGCAAGCCGACAAAAGACATACCAACCTCTCCGAGAGACTAAAGATCTAAAGGCAAAGCACCAGGACAAATGGTCAGGAGTTTAGAGTACAAACCTACTATCCCATTAAAAGAGATGCATTGTCTGCAAAAACTGCTGATCATATGACGCACAGGCATCTGGTTCTACCACTAGATGTAGCAACCCCTGCCGAATCTTCTGAAGTATAAACGCTATCAATAGCGTTCGCTAAATTTAGTCGATATCGTTACAGATGTAGATGACGAACTCAGATACGATCGGCTGTAAGACCTCGCTGGTCAGGTTCATATGTCCATACGGGCTAGTCATACTGGCGATAGATGCGCGAAGTATCAAAGCTATTCACAATTGCAGTCTTTTAATCCGTCTAGATGAGCGCACTAGCGAGCGAATTGGGGAACACAGCGTGAGGAAAATTCGCGCTCATTTTTCTTCCAACAAAACTAAACCAAACCGACTAGTTTAGCTATACTCACCTATAAGGCACTCGCGCAAAAACTCTAAGGCATTCCCCAATGGCGACCACTTCTGACCCTGCGATCGGCTCTCTTAAACGGCGACCGTCTCGCAAATGGATTGCTGGGATAGGTCTAGTGCTGCTAGCAGGCGGGCTAGGCTTTTTATTTTGGCGCATTTTTGCGAACAGCGGCCCTTCAGAGATGGAGGGACCGCCCCCGGTTCCTGTGAGGACA
The DNA here is from genome assembly GCF_015207105.1 of cf. Phormidesmis sp. LEGE 11477. Classification (GTDB taxonomy): domain Bacteria; phylum Cyanobacteriota; class Cyanobacteriia; order Phormidesmidales; family Phormidesmidaceae; genus Phormidesmis. Next base: position 2,660 of record NZ_JADEXO010000111.1, on the reverse strand, counting down.
GAGCGGCTAGAGTCAGAGTCTTTGCAAGATAGCGCTGAGTTTGTTGGCTTGCTAGATGCCCAGGCTGGCGTTAGTTTGCAGCCCGAGGCAGACGGTCGAATTGTGCAGATCTTTGTGGAGTCGGGTGAGACTGTTTCGGCGGGCGCACCAATTATGCAGCTCAGTTCGCAGCGATCGCAGTCGGACTACAATGCGGCGCTAGCGAGTGTGAGCGCGGCCCGCTCTAGTCGCGATACGGCCAGTGCTCAACTACGCGCTGCCAGAGCTAGGCTAACCGAGCTGCTTGCGGATCTAGAGCTACGCAACAATGACTTTGATCGAACAGCGGCCCTAGTGGCTCAAGGCGCACTGCCTCAGAGTCAGCTAGATGAGGTGGTCCGCGATCGCACCGTGGCCGAATCTGCCCTAGCTTCTTCTAGAGAAGAAATCGCCGCCCTAGAATCGAGTTTAGAAGGCGCTAATGCAACGCTTTCACAGGCCAATGCCAACGCCGAAGCGACCCAGCAAGATCTGTTAGACAAAACCGTCACCGCGCCGATATCTGGCATCGTCGGTAACATTCCAGTGAGCCTAGGCGATTACGTGCAAGCAGGCGATCAGCTAGCAACGATCACACAGAATCAAGATCTCGATCTAGAGATTGCGATCCCTATCGATGAATCAGATCGGCTGCGGACAGGACTACCGGTTGAGCTGAGCCTGTTTGGCAGTGACGATATCATTGCAACGGGCGCTATTAACTTCGTCTCGCCAACTACCGACACGGATACTCAAACCGTTCTAGCCGAGGCCCGTTTTTCCACGCCAGGCCAGCCGCTTCAAGACGAGCAGCGCCTGGAGGTGCGGGTGATCTGGGATGAGCGTCCGGGCGTCTTGGTGTCGGCAACGGCGATCACCCGGCTAGGTGGTGAAACCTTCGTGTTTGTCCCAGGTGAGCCAGATCCTCCTGAAACAGAAGAAGCAACTGAGGGACCATCTCCCGGTCAGGATGGCGGTCAGTCCAACGGTCAAGCAGACGGGCCGCCGCCTGAAGTGGCAAAGCTGACCTCCGTAGAGCTAGGCGACCTGCAAGGCAACGACTATCAGGTTTTAGATGGCTTAGTGCCTGGTGATGTGATCATCACCGAAGGCATCTTGAACCTGCGTGACGGTGTTCCCATCGATACCAGCGGTAGCAGCAGCCCACCGGAGGGCTAAGCCCAACTTTTGATTTCCGCCTAATTTTTTGTGTTGGCCTTTGTATCGGCTTTCTCCCTTCCTTCTCTCCTCGCGGCGTCACCATGTTCGTCAACTACTTCATCAAACGGCCCGTTTTTGCTACCGTTTGCGCCTTAATTTTGCTATTGGCGGGCGCGGTCAGCATTCCTACTTTGCCGATCGCCCAGTATCCAGATATTAGCCCGACCCAGGTCAACGTCACTGCAACCTACATCGGTGCGGATGCAGTAACTGTTGAGCGCGGGGTGACGACTATCATCGAGCGGCAGATCAATGGTGTAGAGGGCATGCGATATATGACCTCTAACAGCAGTAACGATGGTATTAGCAATATCGTCGTTACCTTTGATTCGACTCGCGATAAAGACATCGCTGCGGTCGATGTCCAAAACCGGGTTTCTCTGGCCGAGCCGCAGCTGCCAGAGACGGTTCGCCAAACTGGGGTGAGCGTTTCTAAAGAGACCAGCAACATTCTGCTGGCGATGAGTTTGTTTACTGAAGATGATCAGTACGACGATACGTTTTTGAGTAACTACGCCGATCTGTATGTGGCAGATGCACTGCAGCGAGTGCCCGGTGTCGGCAACGTTGTGGTTTTTGGTGAGCGCACCTATGCGATGCGAATCTGGCTCGAACCGCAAAAGCTGGCTGGGCGAGGGCTGACGGCGGATGATGTGATCTTGGCTTTGCAAGAGCAAAATATTCAGGTCGGTGTGGGCCAAATTGGTCAACCCCCGGTAGAGAGTGACCAAAATTTTCAGATTGACCTGCGGGCCGAGAGCCGACTGCAGACACCAGAAGAATTTGAAGATCTGGTCTTGCAAACGGGTGAAGCGGGTCAGCTGATTCGGCTGCGAGATGTCGGCAGGGCGGAGCTGGGCGCTGAGCGCTATAGCTCATTCTTACGCTTTCGGGGGCAAGAGGCGATCGGTTTAGGCATCTTTCAACTGCCAGGCAGTAATGCGCTGGCGGTGGCCCAGGGCGTGAAGGCACGTATGGCTGAGCTGGCTGCAGATTTTCCGCCTGGGATGGAGTACGGCATCGGCTTTGATACGACCGAATTTGTCGAGCAGTCTTTGCTCAGCGTGCTGTGGACACTGATCCAGGCGGTTGGTCTAGTCGTGCTGGTGATCTATATCTTTTTGCAGGACTGGCGGACGACGGTGGTTCCAGCCGTGACGATTCCGGTCTCTCTGGTGGCGACGTTCGCGATTGTAAAGCTGTTTGGCTTTTCGATTAATAGTCTGACGCTGTTTGGCCTAACGCTAGCGACTGGGATGGTGGTCGATGATGCCATCGTCGTGGTTGAAGATATTAGTGCGAAGATCAATCAGCGCGGACTGACTCCGGTCGAGGCGGCAATCGAGGCGATGAGAGAGCTGACGGGCGCGGTGATTGCGACTTCGCTAGTGCTGATGGCGGTCTTTGTGCCTGTCTCTTAT
>NZ_JADEXO010000110.1 GCF_015207105.1 cf. Phormidesmis sp. LEGE 11477 | reverse complement strand
CCCTAGTTCTTTTGCAAAAACATCTGGTTCTGCTCCAAGCTCAGCTGCAAGTCAGATAGCTGGCTCAGCTTATCTTTAATGTCCGTCGCTTTCTTATCAGCTGCGACCTTTTTGTAAAGGGCAGCGCGGGCAAGATCTTCTCTATCTTTGCCGAGCGCCCGCTGAGCGACCTGGTGCCAAGTAGTGCGATCGCGCGTCGCCTGTTCATAGGCAGGCAATAGCGTTCGAGTTGCGATCGCTACATTCTCTAATGCCGTTTGGAATAGCTCGGAAGTTTTCTGCGGTGACTCATCTGTAGACGGTCGCCCTGCCGCTTTTCCTATCGCACTTAGCGCTGCTTGACGAACCAGATCGGTCGCTGCAGGCAGCTTCACTCGCTCTAGGTTCAACCCAAAGTCATCGAGCTGAGCACACTCACGCCGCCCAGTTTTGCACCAGTTGGCAAAATGCTCACAGTTGTTGAAAAATAGATCGTACTCTCGCTCTCCCAGTCGGCTCTCGGCTCGCTCGATCACTAGCGAAGGGATAAACGCAGTCGGCTGAGGCTTCACCCTAACGACACCGCCTCTAGCAAAAGCGGCTAGGGTTGTCCGTTTGATGACGGCTTCGCCCTGTTTGCTGTAGTGAATTACGCTGCCATCACCGCGATCGATACCGTGGTGCTCGTAGGGAATGCCCGCCACCTCTCGCATTGCGTAGATTTGATCACCGCGCGCCATATGGAAAGCCTGCCTAGAAAGTTCGCCAAAGGGCACTTATAGCGTCTGCTACTTTGCTCCACACTCTCTAACGATAAAACCTTGTCATAGAAGAGCAAAGTGGTCAGCTAGCGTCGAATGCATCCAACGCTAGCTATAAAAGTATATTAGGAGAAGCACCTAAGAAGATTTCCGCGCTGCCTCTTGCTTGGCAATTAGAGCATGAATCGAGGACATTCCTCTAGTCTGTGAAACCAGGTTGATCTGGATGTTCGGGCCAGAGCGGGCCAGACGAATTACCAGGCCATCTTGAACGGCTTTTTTCTCAATCCGCTGACCCGCCAGAAAGGTGCCGTTGATACCGACATTGTGGATCTCCCAGCCGTCTGGTGTTTGGTGTAGCTCTACGTGGTGACGCGAGACGACAGCGCTATAGAGCACAACATCGTTACTCACAGAGCGGCCAATTCGCACAACAGACTCCTTTTCAAAAGTCCAGCTCTGTACAGGCGTTTTGTCTACTGGGTGCAGCAAAGACAGGGTAATTACGTTGGTTAAAGCAGGCACAATGCAAAGACCAGATGGTTGGAACAGTTCAACACACACAATCTAGACATCGGGTCGAACAGCTAAATCTCAAAGCCTTTCGCAAAACCTTTTGCTCAGTATCCGCTCAGTATCCAGCTGCCTCAAAAATAAAGCTGACCTTATCCCCTTTGCCAAAGGCAATGCGATCGCCCGCATTCAGTCGATAGCGATTACCCGGCGGCAGCGGCAGACCATTAATATAGGTGCCATTAGAGCTGCCCATATCTTCTAGATAGTAGACATCGCCTTCTACAAGCAGATTGGCATGCACCCTAGAAACAATTTCCGAATTAGGAAACCCAGAGATATCGATATTAGGCTGTGTGTGTTCATTAGGTTTCCCAATCCGTACCACAGATAGCTGACTGGGCACTGCAATACTTGTCTCGGTTTGAACGTGCTTTAGTGCCGCGCCCACAGGTTGAATTCGAGTAGCTGGCATTGATGGCATCGGCGCAGTCGGAATTGCTGAGAGAGGAACTTTACTAGCAGACTCGGTGGCTGACTCTGTAGCCGGTTCAGTGGTCAGTTCAGCCACCGATCCGACAGTCTGCTCTGTAGCTGACTCTGTAGCTGGCCCAGTGGTGGGGCCCACAGTCGGATCGGTAGAGGATTCAAAATCGCCAAAGTCGACGGATTCATCGAAGTCAATAGACTGACTGAACTCACTAAAAGATTCAGAACTAGGCTGATCTGGCGATGAATTAGCTGCCGCAGTTACAGGCTCCGGTGAGTTTGTCGCCGAACCATTTGTCTTTAGATTACTCACGCCAGATGCGTTGGCTTCTGTATCAGGCGCAGAGAGACCTTGCGTTTGTTCAGCGGCGGATGATCTGAGGTCGTTGCCGCACTGACCACAAAAGCTAGCATCTGACTGAATCGGGGCCTGACACTGAGGACAAGTAGTCAAAGCTGGCAGCGGCGTATAGCACGCCTCGCATTGGAGCGCGCCCTCTGGGTTCTGGTGGTTGCAGTTAGGACAGGTAATCATAAGCGCTTCGGTAGAATGACTATTTTGCCTTTATTTGTCTTTAGCAAAAGGGCAAAAGCGATAGCTTGTAGGTTGACTACTTCATATCGTCAGGGATACCTTTGCCAGCGGGCGCATCTAGCAGCCAATGAGCCCCGGCGGCAGGCTGAATGAGTTTACTAGGATAAGTATGACCATCCGCCTCGTCAGAAAATACATGGGCGAGCGCTGTTTGCTTATTTTCTCCTGATACTAGGAAAACGACATGTCGCCCCTGGTTAATCAGCGGCACGGTAAAAGTGATGCGCGGTTCGCCATCGTGATTGCCTACCGTGACCAGGCGATCGCGCACATCTAGCGCGTCTGTATGCGGAAACAAGGAAGCCGTATGGCCATCGTCACCCATGCCCTGTAACACAAAGTCCAAAGCAGGCAGTTCGCCCTCAGCTAACTGAAAGAATTCCTTGAGCTGCTTTTCGTACTGGGCAGCGTCGGCAGCCGGATCGCCCGCGCTAGTTGGCATCGGAAAGATATTTTCGGCTGGAATAGGGACGCGGTTAAGCCAGGCTTCTTTGGCCATTAGCGCGTTACTTTTAGGGTGGTCGTGAGGCACATAGCGCTCATCGCCCCAAAAGATATAAACTTTTTCCCAGGGTAAATCAGCTTTGGCTAGGGCCTCGTAGAGTGGTTTTGGGGTGCTACCGCCTGAAAGGGCGAGGGTAGCTCTATCGCTAGAGGCGACCGCCTCTTTGACCAACGAAACGGTCAGATCATAAGCGCGATCGATCAGCGCGGATTTGTCAGCAAGAATTTCAATGGTTGGGGCTATCATGAGTCACTCCTTTCGCTCTGACAAGCTTACCGTAGATATTCTGACTCGTTACTGTGACTCGTTGCTAGTGCAGCGTTAAGCCTCGAAAGGGTAGAGCTTGAGTAGAGGATAGGGTAGTAGGGGAAGGGGAAACTTATTGGCTTTGACAGAGCACTAAGCTCGGGTTACTGGGCTGGTAGTCTAGCCTTTGGTGCCGTGAGCGGCCTGCTGGCTATTGATCCTTTTACCTATTGCTCCTTTTACTTAGCGTTCTCCTTACTTAGTGTTCTTTTTGCTCAATGTTCTCTGTTGTTTTGCCTTGTTTTAATGAATCGCGCCACGGCTATCTGCCTCAGATTTTAGAAAATCTGCGATCGCAAACAGGGCCAAAGCAGCTAATTGCCGTGGTTAGTCCTAGCCAAGACGATACGCTGGCGACGATTGAGCAGTTTCCTGAGATATCGATCATTAAAACGACAGCTAGCAACCGGGCCCAGCGCTTGAATATTGGCATCGAGGCTAGCAAAGGTGAGCACGTTTTGCTACACCATCCGGCAACTTTGCTGCCGCCAGCCACAGCGCTACAGCAGGCTGAAACTGCCCTACAGCAGCAGGATGCCGTTTGGGGCGGGTTTGTCCACAGCTTTGATATGGATCACTGGCTGCTGCGATTTACCTCTTGGTATTCGACGAACGTGCGATCGCGCCAAGGCATCCTCTATCTAGACCACTGCATCTTTGCGACTAAAAAAGCACTGAGCGCTGTGAATGGCGTTCCAGATATGGATATTTTTGAAGACACCGCGCTGAGTATGGCGCTACGTGAGTTTGGCAATTCCGTCGGTCATGGCAAAGCGGCGATCGCACCGGGTAAGGTAACGACTTCAGCTAGGCGATTTCGCGATCGCGGCATCTATCGGCAGGCTCTGGTCAATCAAACGCTAAAGCTGATGTATCACGCCAAGCTAGACCCCAAGCAATTGAACTGGCTATATGAAAGCAAGAGTCAGATCAACGTGAGCTATCTAGAGGAGAAAGGGACAGAAAATATAGAAAGCGAGAGATTATTCTAGCACTGGTCGCTAATTCATCAACTTTGCTTTATTCTTAATTTCACACCATGCTAATTCCAAACACACTCAGGGGAAATATGGTGTAGCTGATTGCACCTAGTTTATTTGTTATGACAACTACTTCGCCAAAGAACAGCGTTATTGCCCCATCACCGCTAGCGGCGATCGCGCTAAAGCTAGTAGGCGCAATCACTATCTTGAATGCGCTGATTGACTTTTTGACGCTGCTATTTCCACCGAATTTTGGCAATCGAGGCTGGGAGCTAGCTACGACCACCGGCTTAGTCGATAGAGGGATTGTTCCGTTGGTGGGGATTGCGCTGCTATTTACAGGCTATTGGATCGACACTAGCTTAGGAAAATCAGCTAGAAAATCCACACTGCTCCTCGACGTTCGGTTTTGGACCTGTTTGCTCTCTTGCCTTCTAGGTGTGATGTTCCTGGCTACGACGGTGTTTCATCCCAACAACGTTCGGCTTCAGAGCCGCGACGCCCTCGCTCAGGTGGAAGCAGAAGCAGAGCAAGCGCTAAATCAGGTGGAAGCAGAGGCAGAGCAAGCCACCAATGAGTTAGAAGCCCGGTTGAATAACGATTTGCCTCAGCGCCGAGCGCAAATTAATGTCCTGCTGGAAAACGAAGATCAACTGCAAGCTGAGATCGCCAGTGGTAGCATAGACGAAGCCCAGGCCGCCCAAATTCGACGATTCCGCGATAATCCTCAAGAACTAGACAGCTTCTTGACCTCTCAAATTAACGAAGTGCAAACCCAGCTACAAACTCGAATCACCCAGGAACAAACTGAAATTGGTGAGCGCAGGGAAAACGCCACTAGAAGGCTCAAAGCAGAAGCTACAAAGGCCACCTTCCGAGTCACCCCCAGCAGTTTGCTGCTAGCGATTGGCTACCTCTTGATTGGCGCATTAGGACTAAGACGCTTACTCGCAATGGTGAGCTAGTTTAGCGCCACTCAACTAAGTGCTGTCATCATGGCTTGCTGAGCAACGTTCTGATAGAGCGTTTTGAAGTGGGCCATCACTATTTGGGCTTCGCTAGTTGGCAGTGGCATATCACCAATGACGTCTAGCACAGTTTGCTCGGCTGGCGTAATCACTACTAGCGACGGATCGATTGGCGTGTCATATTTCCAGAAGCCCTCAACTGGCAAAATCGTTTCGGCCTTTGCCCCAGGCTGAGGCAGTGATTCTTTTTTAGACTCGTCTGACGCCCCAGCCATAGACCCTGTCTTTTCGGTCTTTTCGGCAGCCGTTTCGCCAGCAGCTTCAGCCGCCTGCTGTCTGTGTGATCGCAATGCCTCTAGAATCTGCTCCTTAGTTCGACCGCGTAGCTGAAATAAAACGAAAGGATCTTCTCGGAAGGAATCGCCGAGCTGATAGTAGACAGCCGCAATATGTTTGCAGGGGTTTTTGGGATCGGGGCAGCTACACTTGGATTTGACATCAGCTAGGGTAAACGGAAACAGGCTGAGGCCATTAGAGGTAAACACCGCCTCAATGGAATCTGGCATTTCGCCCGCCAACAGCTGCGCGGAATACAGCGCCTTTTGACTGAGGGTATCGATCACAAAACCCCAGTCTTCATCCGCAAAGCGCTCAATCCAAATCGATAGCTGATAGGGCTCATTCGCCGTTCCTTGAACCGTAGCATGCACTTTCGAGTCCTTGAACTCAAGCGAAAGAATATTGCCTTGACGCGCATAATTTCGTCCCCTTTCCAACCGCTTTTTAAAGCGATAAGAATTGAGCAAGTCTACCCACTGCTGCACCCACCAAGCATCTTCTTGAGCGGCGACGGGTTGAGGAGCGCTGTAGGTCATAGGTTAACGGGTCTAGTCTAGTGAAGAGCAAATACGGACACGATCGAACTTAGAGATAAGATTTTAGCAGATGCCTAGTAAAGCGATGAGTAGGTGACTGTCATGCCTAAGCCTTCTATTATCGATCCTGAACGGTCTTACAGCTTTGCCGACTACTTCAAAATGAAGACCTAGAACGTGGATTCGTGCAGTTGGCAACTGAGTTAATTGCCCTCGATCAGAGGATAGAATCAGACCAACCTATTCTTCATGGCGCGGTTTCAACTGGAAACATATGGCAGTTTGGCCAGTTCCATCGGCAGTCTCGCCAAGTCATTCAAGGGCTAGACCTTTACCGCGTTCCTGCCGATCTTGAAGAGCTTCTAAGAATTCTGATCTGCTGTCTCAACTAGGTTTAAAGCTGGTTATCTCTTGATTGTCGTTAATAGTTGTAATAGAACCAACTTCTAGCTGATGTAATTGGCTACCAATCCGAGAAATTAGAGGTACGAGGCAGGTTGGACGTGTACTTACGGCATTTAATATAACCAGCTTGATCGCTAAAGACCTTATGTTTTGCTGGTGTGGAAGATTTTTGTCTGCGGTGATGAATACCTCAAAGTCGTGTGAGGATGCTAGTGCTAAGAGCGCTGTATCTTTGGTACCACGCCAACCCATATCTTCAACGTTCTTAGTCTCATATCCCAGATCTACCAGTGGCTTTTTTAACTTTGCGCTTAGCAGATTTTCATCAAGCAGAACGCGCACTTAAATTTCCTGTTTTTTCTAGAACTTCTCGTAGTGTGATCTCTAGTATCTGGAATACCTGTTTCCTTAAGTGTGGAAAATCTTCTAGAAATTCAGCGAGTCCCTTATCAGCCTCTAGATAGTCGAAGAAAGTTTGCAACGGAACTCTAGTACCTGTAAATACTGGCGTTCCGCTCATAATTTCTGAATCGCAATGAATAATTTGTCTTTCGATCAGAAGCTGCTCCATGTTCATATCACGCGCTGTTGACCTCATTCGTAGTCTAGCTATCTATTTGGGTGTTTGACTCATCTTTTGCAGATCGAGTACTTCATTGAGGGTGGCTTCATCCATCAGCTTATTCTCTAACACCAGCTGGCGAAGAGACTTTCCAGTTTCGAGTGATTCTTTGGCGATCGCAGCTGCATTCAAATAGCCAATATGCGTATTCAGCGCCGTTACCAGGGCCAGGCTGCCCTCTGCGTAGTCGGCGCAGCGTTCAGGAAAAGCAGTGATTCCCTGCAGACATTTAGTATCTAATGCCTCTACCGTGTTGCCCAAGATTTCGATGCTGTGAATGAGATCATAGGCAATTAGCGGCATCATTACGTTGAGCTCTAGCTGACCTGCCTGGGCTGCGAGCGCGATCGCCTGGTCATAGCCCATCACCTGAAAGCACACCATTGAGGTCATCTCTGCCATCACGGGATTGTACTTGCCGGGCATGATTGACGAGCCGGGCTGCACAGGCGGGAGCTGAATTTCTTTGAGTCCAGTCTTGGGCCCAGAATCGAGCAGTCGCAGATCGTGAGAAATTTTTACCAGGTCTTGAGCCAGATTACGCAAGCTGCTGCTGAGCGCGACGAAAGGAGCCATACTTTGCATGGCGGCCATTAGATGGGGGGCGCTGGTAATTGGCTGCTGAAGATAGTCACTGAGAAGCTCAGCGACGCGAAAGCGGTATTTCGGATGAGTATTCAGCCCGGTGCCAGTGGCGCTGCCGCCTAGACCGATCACAGCCAGCTCAGCGGCGGCAGTTTGAATTCGCTGCTGGTGTTGGGTCAAAATATGTTCCCAGGCGCGAAAGCCTTCACCTAGTCGAACCGGAACGGCGTCTTGCATGTGGGTGCGGCCCGAGCGGACGACGCCCTGAAATTCGGTGGCTTTGGCTTTGACGGTGGCGATCGCACCTGCTAAGGCAGGATAGAGCGAATGCTCTAACGCTAGGATGCCACCGACGCGAATAGCGGTTGGAATCACGTCATTAGTCGATTGGCCATAGTTCACATGATCGTTAGGACTGACGCGGCTGTAGTGTCCTTTGGCCTCACCTAATATCTCCAAAGCGCGATTCGCTAATACCTCATTGACATTCATGTGGTGAGAGGTGCCCGCCCCGGCCTGATAGACATCTACGACAAACTGATCGCGCAGGTTGCCTTTGAGGATTTCGTCCACAGCTTGAACAATGGCATCACCAATATCGGCGGGAATACAGTCGAGTTCTTGGTTGGCGATCGCAGCAGCCTTTTTGATCAAAAGACAAGCATCTATATACGTCGGCAGCGGCTTGAGTCCACTAATCGGGAAATTCTGGACAGCTCGCAGCGTTTGAATGCCGTAATAAGCGCTCTTTGGAATCTCTAGGACTCCCATAGAGTCTTTTTCAATACGAGCTTTGTCAACAGCGACTTCTACCATGATCAATAAGTGCGAAAAATAAAGTGCGAGAATTAACTTGAATTTGTTCAGAGGAATCGATTAAAGGATCTGTACAATGCGCGACTGAACAACACGCACTGAAATTGCGCTGGGAATCATAAAACTGATGCGACTAACTGTTTGCCGAGCTAGTCGGATTGTTTTCCCCATGTAGCGAATTAATAACAGCGAATTAATAATACAGTGATTTCTTCTTTTAGCTCTAGCGGTTCTAGCGATGCTACAACGCTAGTAAAACAAGGTCTCTCATTCATCAGCCGAGGAAGATATGACGAGGCAATCGACACCTTTGATCAAGCGATCGCCCAAAACAGCAAAAGTGTCGCAGCCTGGTTCTACAGAGCCCAAGCGAGTATCCAGACTCGTAACTACGAGGCCGCGCTGAAAGATTTTCGCACTGTGCTGCAGCTCAATCCTAGCTATGCCGAAGCGTGGCACGGACAAGGCGTGGCCAAAGCAGAGCTCAAGCTATACCCCTCAGCCGTTGATAGCTTCGATCGGGCGATCGCCTGCGACCCGCACAATGACAAGATCTGGTATAACCGAGGCCAGGCGCTACTCAAACTAGACCAGCCAGAGGCCGCGCTAGAAAGCTTTGATAAATCCATCGCGATCGCAGCCAATAGTCACCATACCTGGTACAGCAGAGCGCTGGCGCTAGTGGCTTTAGAGCAGATTCCGGCGGCGATTGGCAGCCTAGATCGAGTCGTTGAGATCAAAGAAGACTGTCACTACGCTTGGAACTACAGAGGCACGCTGCTCAACCGCCTGTTCAAGCATCAGGCCGCGCTAGACAGCTTTCAACAGTCTCTGAAGCATCTTCGCCTAAATCCAAACGCGCTGTACGGCTTAGCTTCTACCTATGCCCTAAAAGGTGATGTGGAGACTACCGCTCTGTATCTGAGGCAGGCCATTCAGATCAATCCTCATATCTATAGCCTCATGGCCCGTAGGGACGCTAATTTTGCCTCTATTCGCCAGCATCCTGAGATCAGCAGCATTTTGTGGGATTAGTCAGCAGTTCAGTATCAATCGTCATCAGTACGAGTAGTCAGTAAACGCTATGCTACAAACATCGCGTTAGCTGCTGAGCAAGACTGCTGCAAGTCTATGGCCAGAACTCCAACCCTAAAGTTTGACCGTGGGACGCTGGTTTTACATCCGCCACCGAGAGGAAAGGCATGGATTGACTATGCGGTTTGGGATGATCGAATTGAGCGCTTTCGGGTGCCCGCTGACAAATATCGGCTGCTAGTACTGGCGCTACGGGCAGAAGGTGTCCGGTTTGAAGATAAGGTGCAGGCGTTTGAACCGCTGGACTTGCAGGATAATTTGACCCTGACGCCCTATGCCCATCAGCAAGAAGCGTTAGACGCTTGGAAGCAAGGCCAGCGACGCGGCGTAGTGGTGTTGCCGACGGCAGCCGGAAAGACCTACCTGGCCCAGATGATCATGGCGGCCACGCCTAGGCGGACGCTGATCACCGTACCGACTCTAGATTTGATGCATCAGTGGTACGCGGATCTAGAGGCGGCGTTTCCAGGGGTAGAGGTCGGCTTGCTCGGTGGTGGGTCGCGCGATCGCACGCCAATACTAGTCTCTACCTACGACAGCGCCGCTATCTACGCAGAAGATCTAGGCAGTCAGTATGCGCTGCTAATTTGCGATGAATGCCACCATTTGCCGAGTGACTTTCACCGCTGCATTGCCGAATATTCGATTTCGCCTTATCGCTTGGGGCTGACGGCTACGCCCGAGCGCACCGACGGTCGGCATGAAGACTTAGGCCAACTGCTAGGCCCGGTGGTCTATCGGCGCACGGCAGCAGAGCTGTCAGGAACGGCGCTTGCCCCCTATCAGGTGGTGCAGCTTAAGGTGAAACTGAGTCAGGAGGAGCGTGATCGCTACGACAGCCTACAGCAGCAGCGTAATGACTTTCTCAAAGCTGCTAACATCTGGCTGAGCAGCGCTCAAGGCTGGCAACGATTCGTTCAGGCCAGCGCTCAATCTCCTGCTGGACGCCGGGCCATGATTGCCCACCGCGAAGCTAAGAATATCGCCCTAGGCACTGCTGGCAAACTATCTCTGTTAGAAAAACTGCTGAAGCAGCACTACCCTGAACGCACTCTTATCTTTACTAACGACAATGCCACCGTCTACAAAATCTCTCAAACCTTCTTGATTCCAGCCATTACGCACCAGACGCCTGTCAAAGAAAGACATGCTATCTTGCAAAAGTTTCGCGGCGGCGACTACAGCGTGATTGTTGTTTCTCATGTGCTCAATGAAGGCGTCGATGTCCCCGATGCGCGAATAGCCGTTCTACTCTCTGGCAGTGGGTCTACTCGCGAATATATTCAGCGACTAGGTCGGGTGCTACGTAAAGGCAGCGATGGCAAAGTGGCCCTGCTTTATGAGGTAGTGGCCGAACAGACCAGTGAAGAAGGGATCTCTAGGCGAAGGAAGCAGCAGCCAGTTGAACCTGTTTCGTCAGGGGCTCAGCAGCTTTCTTTGGTACCTGATGTGGCACAGGACAAATCTAAGACGCGATCGCCCTATCCGACACCCAAAAAACCAAAGAAAGGAGCCCTGCCGATTGCCGCCGAGAATTCTCCCGCATGGTCTGAAAACCCACCCGAGGATCTCTAGGTCGCTGCCAATGAAAGATACATAGCTATGTGCCTGCTTTAGTTGCCTATCTTAAATTCCTACTTTAGGACAGATGTTATTTAAGGGGCACTTTGGGCACTGCGGATATTGACCTTTGCAAATTTGTTTGCCGAAGGGCATCAGCAGTTTGTTGGTCTCAATCCATAGGTCTTTGGGAAGAGAGTCTTCTAGCGCTTTAGTGGTTTTCTCTGGGGTCTTGGTGGCGACATAGCCCCACCTGTTGACGACTCTATGAACATGCACATCAACGCTAATATACGGCTGTTCGCAGGCGATTCCTAACGTGAGATGAGCGCATTTAGGACCGACGCCTTTGAAGGCGAGTAGGATATCAACATCGCAGGGCAAGGTGCCGTTGTGGTGATTGACAATTTCTTGGGCGATCGCCCAGATCTGGTGTGCTTTGCGCTCTGCATAAGTGCTTTGCCTAATCAGTCCTTCAATTTCAGCAACGGATAGTTTGCTCATGGCCAAAGGCGTGTTAGCCCGCTCAAACAGCCGCCGAGAAACAGGCAAGCTGACCTCATCGTAGGTCCGAATCGAGATCATACAGGAAACTAGCTGCTCAAAAGGAGAACGATAGCCCTCCTCGGCTAGCTGAAACATGGCGGCTTTGGGGTATGCCTGCATCGTCTCGCGCAGGCGGGCAAAGGCCATTTCGATATCAAAAGTAGAATTCATGCGCGCAAGCAAAGTAACAGAAGTTATAAGAGCCTAAAAGCCTGCAATCGGAATTAGCATCTACCGTAGGAGCCTTTTGTAAGAGCCTTTTAGGGAACTGCTCGCTGCATGATTAAGTCTGTTTGGGTTTCTGTTCCTTGCTGAAAAGGGTGCGAGCCGACAATTTCAAATCCCCAGCGTTTGTAGAATGCGATCGCCCGGTGGTTATGTTCCCATACGCCTAGCCAAACGGTTTGATAGCGCCGCGCTCTAGCTTCGGCTAAGCATGCTCGCATGAGCGTAGATCCTAGCCCTTTGCCGATAGCGGATGCGTCTAAATAGAATCTCTCTATCTCTATAGGCTCCTCTCCAATTACGCAAGATTCGGGTAGGCCCATTCGCAGCTTGGTATAGCCAACAGGCCGCGAGGTTTGTTCTGTAATGGGTTCTATAAACAGCAACAAAAAGAGATTGCTAGGCGCTAATACTTGAGCGTAGATCTGATCAAATGAAAAGTTTTCTTCGACATAGAGATCGATATCTGATTTTGGATTGTTAGGCTCGAAGGCGTTGCGAAAGCTATCGATCGATAGGCGAACTAACGCCGCAACGTCTTTCTCTTCTGCTGGGCGAATGAAGCTGTTGAAGGTCATACGCTATTTTTTTACTTAGAATCTTCTATCGGGGAGTCTTCTGGCGGAGAATCCCCTGGTAGGAAGTCTTCTATTGGAGAATTTTCGGCTGAGACAGCGCTGATCGCTTTATACACTTGAGCTAGAGAATATCGTTTCTTTGTAGCGTCGGGAATTGCTTTGTCTAAATCAATAGGCGCTATGGCTTTTGCTTTGCATAGTTTGTCGGTCAGCCGCTGGGCTTCTGCTCGCTGGAGTTTGAGAAAGCTAAGCCTGGCAAAGCAGCGACCCGGACGGACTAGGGCATCGTCGAGGTCGCTGACGTTAGGGAGATTGGTAGAGAAGATGATTTTTCGGCCTTGCGATCGCACTACGCCATCCGCAATTGATAAAAATCGATGCAGGTGCTCATTTCCATGGGCTCTAGGCTTTAATAGATGATCGGCATCTTCGATCACAAAGGCATCATCCCAGCCCGTGATAAACTTCACAAATATCTCGTCATGCTCTAACGCTCTCATATCACCGGTATACAGCGCCCTTGCCTTTTCACCTCTGCGCTTAGATATGGCTCCTAATATGGCTCTGATCAGTCTGGTTTTGCCCGTGCCTGGTAACCCCTGAAGCACCAAGACGCTCTCCTCTGCGTCCAAGAAGCGATTGATAAAGTGAGAAACGCCTTTATCTAAAAAAGGATAGGCTTCATCATGTAGAACGTCGTTGGCCAGCTCTTCTATCTCGGCGCTAGCCAAATCATTTTTGGACGTCAAGAAGTTCCAGTTGACCGAGAACATTGGCTCTGTAATCCGCACCGGGTCAATATGTGACAGCAGCGTCTGTTCAACCTTCTTTGCTTGTTCTAAACTGTTTGCCCACACTTCAAATGTGCAAGAAGTATAGTCGCCAGTTCTACCACCGCTGGCAGAAACGAAAAAACTGTCCGAATCCAACAGCATTTGATAGGTATTGATTCTTTGCGATCGCCAAGCCGAGTCGAGAGCAATATGATCGAATAACTTTTCTAGCTCCATACGAGCCGCATAGCGTAGCTGGCGATAAATAGGATAGCGAGAGATTCCTTGGTTTAAGGCGTCAGCAAAACGTGATTTGATGATTAACTGACTAAAATTCCACGTGTCGTGATTAATGCTCGAACCAAAATTAGAGTTGGTCATAATCTATTAATATCGCTGCCCTTACACATATGTCGTTATATGCTTATAGCTATAACCGATTTATTAATCAACTTCTGATCAACTCCTAATCAACTTCAATCGGCAGAAACACTACAAAAGTAGAACCCCGACCAACTTCAGAGGTCAGCTCGATTCTACCCTGCAGTATTCTAACTAACTTATTGACAATGGAAAGTCCTAATCCGCTACTGCCCGGCAGCTCTTCTTCTCCAACTTGAAAATAGGGCTCGAACACTTTCGAGCGATCTTCTTCTTTAATGCCTCGCCCAGTGTCTTTAATTGCGATCGCCCACTGCCCATCGTCTATCCTATAGCTACTCACTTCAATAGAGCCCGTTTCGGTATAGCGGATTGCATTGCTCAAAAGGTTAGTGATGATTTGCTGTAGTCGCAGGCTGTCGGTATAAATCTTCTGGGGCGCTTGGCTACACTCTACTATCAATTCAATCTCTTTGTTCTGGATGCTAGGTTCTAAAGAGTCAACCACTGTTTGAATCAGCGGGATCACTTCCACCTGCTCGATAGATAGAACTATTTCAGAAGAATTTCGCCGTGAAACTTCTAAAGTGTTATTGATTAGCTGTAAAATCTGTCGCCCGTTGCCGACAATCCTCTCCATCTGGCGTATTTCTAGGGAAGTGCCTGCGTTACTGCGTATCTGTTCTCTTTGCTTTTTTAGCAAAATAGAGGAGAAACCGATGATAGCGTTGAGTGGATTTTTTAGCTCATGCGCTAGGTGCGAGACATCATCTCTCTGATTTTGAATCAAGCGGATCAGCTCTTGATTAGTAAGTGATAGCTGGCCATGCATCTGTTTCAAAAGAGAGAACCGATGTTCCATATAGCTCTCTAACGTGAATAAAACAGTATCATCAAGAATACTATCTATTTTACGGATCGCCTCAATAGCCTCTGAGACTGTTCCAGTAGTCAGCTCTGGCTCTAGCGCCATAATCAGTACGTTTCGTAGAATCCGATATTCTCTAACAATTTCGGCGAGGTCAAACCCTTGCCCAGCGCGAACGTGACCATGCTCTAGCGCGTCTTCTCTAATCTCTTGCGCTTCATCGCTGAAGGCATCTGTCAGCAGCGTAGCAACTGATTCTAAGACATCTGGCAAGCCGTTATGTACTGCCTCGTAGGTCAAGCCTTTGCTGCTATCGATTTCGAGATCTGCTCGAACTGCTTTTACCCAAATTTCTATAATGTCATCCAGCTTTGCTAATAGTGCTTTCCCCAGATCCTTCATGCGTCTTTGTATATAGCTGGATTATGCCAATACTCACACACTATCAGCTATCACTAAATCGAAACTAAGTGCGCTACATACTGATACATTTGTAGGCATAGCTTATTTCACACGGATAGACACAGGCTGAACACAACCTAGACACCGAGTCTCTTGAATCTAGCTTACTCTACCAAAGCCAGGTTACTCTACCAAAGCCAAAGAGAGACGATTGCAAGTTTCTACTAATCGATCGATTGACACTGTCGTGAGCTGACCTTGTGCAACGACTTTCTTCCCGTTGATAAAGCTGTAGTCGACGGCGGGTGGCTGACAAAAAATCAGCGCAGCCACAACGTCATGATGAGCGCCCACTAGAGCAGGTGTATCGATATTGAATGCAATGAAGTCAGCAGACATGCCGGGTGCTAGATAGCCTATGTCATCTCTTCCTAAGACGGTTGCTCCGCCCCTGGTGGCTAGTTCTAGGGCTTCGCGGGCGCTCATGGCGGCAGCATCGATCTCTCTTAGCCGGGCCATCAGAAAGGCGCTGCGAGTTTCTTGTAACAAGTTAGAAGCATCGTTAGAAGCAGCGCCATCAACGCCGATGCCGACGGCAACGCCTTTGTCTAGCATCTTACGAATGGGTGCCATGCCGCTTGCTAGGCGCATATTGCTACAGGGGCAGTGGGCCACGCTAGTTCCGGTGCGGGCAAACTTATCGATCGCGCTGTCGTTGAGCTGTACGCAGTGGGCGTGCCAGACGTCTTCTCCTAGCCAGCCGACGGATTCGGCATAGTCACCGGGGCGTAGGCCAAATTTTTCTAGGCTATAGTCTACGTCGCTTTTGTTTTCGGCTAGGTGAGTGTGCAAGCGGACAGCCGGATGAGCACGGGCCATGGTGGCTGATTTTTTCATAAGGTCTTGGGAGACTGTAAACGGAGAACAAGGAGCAAGAACAATGCGAGTCATGGCGTGGCGATCGCACTCGTGATAGTCCTCAATCAGGCGCAGCGAGTCTCTAAGGATATCTGGCTCTTTTTCGATTAGGGTATCGGGTGGCAGGCCACCGTCGCTCTGGCCAACGCTCATGCTGCCACGACTGGCATGAAATCGAATACCAATGTCTTTGGCCGCTCTGATTTCATCATCTAGGGTACAGTCGTTTGGGAACAGATAGAGATGATCACTAGCGGTGGTACAGCCGGAGAGTATCAGCTCAGCAGCGGCCATTTGGGTACTGAAATAGATGTGTTCGGCGGTGAGGTTCTGCCAGAGGGGATAGAGGTTTTGTAGCCAGCCGAAGAGATCGCTGTTTTGAGCGGCAGGTATCGCTCTTGTAAGGGTTTGAAAGAAGTGATGATGCGTGTTGATTAAGCCAGGAAGAACAACATGGCGGCCCTGAAGATCAAGAACGTCGTCAGCGGCGGCAGGAGCGGTTGCTGTGGATAGATCGTCGCTAGTGCCGACGGCTTCAATAACGTTGTCCCGAACAAAAAGCGCACCGTTACGAATTTCTCGACGGTTGTCATCCATCGTCACGAGGGTATGAATATTTTTGACCAGCAGCGTTCCCATTCGATTATCTCCAGTGTGCTACGCCCCCTGCCAGCAACTGCTAGCTACCAAGTTTCAATAGCGTTTTAATAGCAGTATGTTGAAGCAGCTATGCCTATCGTGTAGTCAACGTTACAGAATTGTCTATATATTGAGCTGATTTGAATCTTTCAAAAGACGGAGGAGAACCTGTTGATACCGTCCGAACATGGAAAGGTAGCTAATTTTTTGTAAACCACAAAAGTCTCTTTATAGAGAGACAGAGGACGCTAAAATATATGACCGATACGACTAATATTGCCACTAAGCTAGCTGACCTTCAGCTTTTTCAGACTGTTCTAATCGACGCAGAACAAACGCTGATCAAAGCAACTAGCGATGAGACGATTCGCGAACGGCTAGAGAAAATTTTGAACCAAGACCGTGAAAATCTAAGCGACATTCAAAAAGCCGTAAACAAGCTCGGTACCAATGCAGACGCTCGCTCTGTCAGCCAAGCGCATGCAGAAAAGGTCAAGGAGATGATGTCTGGCTCCGAGCTGACATTGTTTGATAAGTTCTTCGAGTTTGAGCTGTTAAAGCATCAGCAGACGATGAGTGGATTGGTTTTGCACAAGGCGGCTCAATCTTTGGACGATGATTTGCAAGATGCGATGGAGCCGTTGAATAAGGTCAACTTCGAGAACAGGGCTCACCAAGAAATCTTGAAAGGGGTGCTTTATTTTGAGGGGACTCGCGAACTAGCAGGCGTAGAGCCTGATATGGGCCTGTGGGCGAGTGTCGAACAGGGCATCGCAGCGCTCAAGGGTGCTGTCGGCAGTGCTACTAGCTCTAGCTAACGTGTCTACGTCTTGAAGCTTTAGGTCTACAAGCCCCCTACGGAACGTGATTCGTTTCGCTTTTGTAGGGGGTTTGTAGTTTCAGAGTTGTTCTGATTTTAGCCCTAATATCTCCTAGCCTTTAAAGGCTGTGTCCAAGCTATGTCCAAGCTCTAAAGAAGTTGTTGTCTTGCCAGGCGGTGACTGTCTTTTGCTCGATCTCGGTCAGGGCTGAGTCTGATAATGGCTGAAAGGCGCGAGCCACCCGTACGTTTTCTTCTAGCTGTTCAATAGTTTCGGCGGCGATGATCGCACAGTGAACGCCAGGCTGTGACAGCGTATAGCCTAGCGCCTGATCCATGCCGCCTAGCAAACCTGGTTTAAGCAGTCGTCCATAGGCAGGCACTTTCATGGCGGTGATGCCGACGTTCTGAGCGATCGCAGTCGGCAGCGCACCAGAGATAAACGGCCTGGGATGATGAATATCAGCGGCGTTGATTGGAATTAGCGCGTGATCGAACGAATAGCGTTGGAGCCCAGCGACGATGGCACTCGGTTCATGGTGGCCAGTGATGCCGCTGAAGCGAACTAAACCTTGTTCTTTGGCTTCTTCTAATGCCTTTATAGCACCGTTTTGGCTGAATATCGTATCGAGATCGGCGGCGATCGCCACGTGATGAAACTGCCACAGATCGAGATAGTCAGTATTGAGCCTTTGCAAAGATCGCTCTAGATTTCGCCAAGCGCCATCGTAGTCTCTAGCAGCCGTCTTACTACCTAAGAAAATATCTGCTCGGTAGGCAGGCAGCACTTTGCCTAAAAAAGATTCGCTAGGGCCATAGCTAGCGGCGGTATCAAAGTAGCGAATACCTAGCTCTAATGCCCGCTCGATCTGCTCGACGGCGGCTTGCTCTTGATTCGATCGCGCTAGTGGCGTTTGGCCAGCAGTACCCAATCCCAAAATAGGCAGTTGAATATTAGTGCGTCCTAGCTGTCGTAGCGGCATTTCGTTTGGATTGGCCAACAGCTCGCCGTTTGATGACTCATTTGGCGACTCAGCTATCGGCTCTGCGCTGATAGAGGCAGAAGATATGCCAGAAGATATGCTAGATGAACGCTGCAGTGAAGCGCATCCAGCAACGCCTAGTGCGGTCGTCAGCCCAGTTGCTAAAAATGTTCGACGGGTCTTGCTAGAACGATTTGACATACGACTAGATAGCTAATATTTCTTAAGATATCGAAACTAAGCTATCTGCGCTAGGGCTATTTTCAAGGTCGCTTTTTGAGGTCGCTTTCTAGGGTCGCTCTAGGGTCTATCTCGAAGAAAAGTCTTTAGAGTCTGTTCGCCGACGTATGTTGTTTGTAAGAACTGTTCATAGAATATCTCTCCCCATTGTTTTGCCCCATCTAGACATATCTCTAGATAATTCTCGTTTGGCAGAATGTTGTTGTTTTGCTTTTCGGGTTTTCCTAGATAGAGGTATGTCTGTTGGTGGGTAGGGCTCGAGCGGGCCGGCGGATATACCGGATGGGCGGCAGATAGATACGCGATTTGAGAGGGCGCGATCGCAATCCTGTCATAACCTCTTTCTCTTTCATCTAATCTACCAAGGTCGCTCTTTTCGTGAAGCTTCACGAGCAGGCTGTTGAGGCAGTCATGCTCGGAGCGGACCACATTCAGCACGGCCCTATGCTCACCGCTACCTTTTCTCCAGCTCGGTTCTTGGTTGAAAACTCGCTTGTATCCTTTGACTAATACCGGACAGGCTTCGGCAGACAAGTTTGGCTGCTTTTGGCGCTGTTCTAGATTGATCAGACTGCCGTAGACAATGATGGTCGTCATAGAATCTGGCAATAAACCCAGAGGAAAGGTCAACAAGTTTCATGATACGACTAGTTGACTACTACGCTCTATTCTGACCTTTCTTCTACATGAAGACTACAACAGAACGAAACGGCTATATTGCAATGAAATCTATTGTAGCAACACCTTACACAAGCTCATTTTAGCCACTTCATTTTTTAGGGGGCTTTAGGAAATCCTCCTTTACCGTACCTCTTATGACACCTTCTATGCCTTCGGCAATCTTGTCGCCTGGGGTTTGTTTCTTTGGAGGCTTTTTAGGGCTGTGCGTGAGAATAAATACCCAGATTGATATGAGTAGGACGAGAGGAAATACGGCGGCCATGGCAGATAGTGACTTTTGACTTTTGTGTGAAACGGATTCAGACAAGAGCTAAGCGACCTATGAGAACGTCTAAAAGCCTTTACAGAGAAAGTTTTTTAGGTTTACTAAAAGGCTACTAGGGGCTGTTTGCTAGTAGTAGTACGAGTTCTTTGTCTTAATGGATGCCGCTACTTATGGCCTGATAGTTCAGGCGCTGCCTAAGCATGCTTTTGGCACATTTAGAAAGCAACTTAACTTGTCTTAAAGCAACAGAAAAAAGAATGGTTTTTCGGAAGCTTGAAGACTATGACGTTGATAGCGCTGAGTTGTTCCTGATGATGGCTGGGTTTGTCCTACGCAATCGCGTTTTTCTGAAGCCGCGATTGCTTCGTCTTGGTGCTGGCTGCTAATAATAAATTCCTTGTGAGCCCTTAAACACTGCTTGGGGGCCCAGGCTCCCCCAAACCCCCCGAAAGGGAGCCTTGGCGTGTGTATAAAAGATCGTTTTGATAAGGTATCTTTTATCTCTACAGGCTCTGCATTTTCCTCTCTGGGCTGAAGTGCTGCATCCTGCTATGACACAAGACCTATGGAGCGTCTTCACCAGGTTCGACGGCGTCTTCATCAAACTGGCCGACGCTGACTCTAAAGCGGATGGCGGCGACCTCAGCGGGGGCAAGTGAGAATTCATCGGTGACGACACCGCCCCCGGCCCGGACGCCGCCTGCTGGAGGGCCGCCGATGAATTCGTTGCCTTCTAATAGCGGTAAGCAGGCTTCGTCGGCTGCGGCTAGGGGCGATCGCGCAAACCCAGAAGCGTCACCGTCAAATGCTAGCTCTCCTCCGTTGGGGACGACGCTAGGTTCAGAATACTCAATGCTGTCATCTTGGAGAACGTTCGGCTGACGTAGCGGATCGCAGAGGATCGCATTTTCTAATGTCGCTGAGCTGGGATTGTAGACATACACGGTATATTCCACTTCATCGCCAGGTGAAAGCGCAGTTTGTTCTGCAACTAGGCCCACTGGCAGCGTTCCATCGGTCTCTTCAAACAGCAGATTGTCATCGGTGTCGCTTAGCTGATCGTCGAATCCTGTGATTGGAACATTTTCACCGTTGCGAGTAATCGCCGTGATGCGCTTGACCACAATTAGCGAACCATCCGGGACGAATGGCAAACAGGCAGCGGCTTCATAGTCCTGGCGGCCAGTCTCTTCTCTTAGTGGAATATTTTGACTAGAATCGAGAGCATTGCCATCGGCATCGAGCGGAATAACAAATGCATTGTTAGTGAAATCGTTGAAGTTGCTCCCAGAGATGGCAAAAAGGTTGCCAAACAGATCAAAATTGAGATCTTCTACATCGTCGATCTCAGCGCCACCAAAGGTAAAGGTGCCTCTTTCTTCTAGTTGGCCAGTGTTGATGTCGATGGTGACTAATATCTGGGATGAGGCTGCTCGTTCGGTGCTAACTCCTCGGTTGGCCACACCGAAGACAGTGCCATCTGGCGCGATCGCAATCCCATCAATACTGTCTGTTTGCACCGGAAACTCAGAGCGAGGGATTCGACTAAGTACGTTAGCAGGCCCGACCCCAATGGCCCGCCCTGTCGCCGGATCGGTTTGAATAGTGGCTTCAATAATTGTGTTACTGAGCTGCAAGCCCCCTCGCTTGGAA
>NZ_JADEXO010000011.1 GCF_015207105.1 cf. Phormidesmis sp. LEGE 11477 | reverse complement strand
GTAGGGATCTTTAGGGCCATGGGCCAAGAAACTGAAATCAGAGGAGCGCAGGCGGGTGGCGGCGTTACGTTTGCTCGCGACAGCCAAGGCCGAGCCGTCTTTGTCGGCCAGAAAGTCATCAACCGCAAGCGACAAAATCTTACTCAATCGCTAGAATCAGCCTTTTCTCTAACTCGGCGCAAAGCAGTTGCTAAGGGAGCTAACCCCTCTGAAAAGGTGACAGTGGGCGCGTGGCACTACCGCTATGCCACCAGCAGTCCACCCGCTATTGCCGAGACGCACTGGCACGAGTGGACGCCTGCTAGGGAGGCGAATGTGTGGCGAGCTGAGCAGGGTAGGTGGGTGTGCGATCGCAAATGGGTAAACCACCGGATTACTCATAACGGCGATTTTGAGTCCTGGATGCCGTTTGATCGTCCGATCGAGAACGCGCCATTGGGCCTGTGGCTAGAGCGCGTCTTGGACACGCCAAATGCAACATTAGGAGATTCTCCTAAAATTGCTGGCATGATGGACCTGCTGGTCACTCAGGGGCTATGGAATGCCTCGCTGCGATTGGCTTACCAGATGGGTGTTGCTTCTTCTATTGCGGAGGCGTTTGGTGGAAAACAACCCGCCAAATCTGCGCCTAACACCGCGCCATCCGCTAGCCAAATCCAGATATGGGAAGCCATTGCCCAGTCAGTCTTTGAGAAGTATAGAGATACCCTATTGCTTCCCTATGCAAATTCTATTCTAGAAGTCTCTAGGCAGCGGTTAGCTGGCTTTGAGCAGGCGTTGTTGCAAGCGTTGAGCAAAGATAGCAAGGTTAGAGAATGGACGCGATCGCAGCAATCTGCCTTTGTCAAATATGCCGTTTATGCCTTCTTTCACAACAATCTTTATCAGGCAACTAAGCTTTTTATGTCTAGAGCGACAGGCACGTTTGGTCTAGCAGCGCTTTCTACGCTCAGCGAAGATAGTTTAGTTCTCAGTTCATGGAGACAGCCAATCACAACAGGGTTTAGCGTTCAAGATGAGTATATGGTGTATGCCTCAGAGCCTGCGGCTGTGGATGCTGTCTTATCTCATATTCCTCGATCTTATCGGCTGGATCTAGATCAGAAGCTAGGCGAGATAGCTTGGGTAGGGGCTGATAATATCACAGTCTATTCTATTAGCAAAGACCGCGAATTACTGAGCGCTGAGCTAGAACAAAGATGGATTCCGTTTCAGGAAAACCCATACATACTGCCTCCTGCCTTTAAGGCGAAAGACCCCGTTGAGTATGACATTCAAGACATTCCGCGAGTATTAGCAGAAGTGAACGCAGCTTGGCGAGATCCTTCTTCTTTCAACTGTCAAAGCGCAGACTATTTAGCTGATCTGTTAATCGACAGAGTCAAAGTATGGGAGCAAAAGCAAGCGACTATCAACGCAAAGTTTGATCCTGCAAGATTTGATTATGAAAGATTTGGTTATGTAGAATTTGATACCGCCACTGACGAACGCGCTCTAGATTTGTTAATCACAGGGGTTGAAAGCAGCCTGTGGATAGGCGAACAGTTTGCTCAAGATCTGCTTGTGCTATTTCCAGATCTACGGGTTGAAGCCTGTTCTTCTAATCGAGTTCTGCGATCGCTGCGCGACGACCCTAGCAAACTGCACCTAGCCAAGCACTCAATTGTATTAGCCATTAGCCAGTCGGGGCAGACCTTTCCAACCTTGCAAGCCACACACGCATTTGAAGCGCTACGCCAGCAGCGACAGATAGGCGAATTGTTCATCATGACTGGGGAGCTCTGTAGCCTGATGGGAAGCGCCATCTCGCAGTACTACTACAAAGAATCAACGTTTACTCGCCGTATTTTTGTCAACGGCAGCGGACGCAGAATGGCAGAACCAACTACAGTGGTGATCGCGGCTGCTCACGCTACGCTAACAGAGCTATTGCTAACCCTAGGACACCGGCTGCGATCGCATTTTCCAGATCGCCCAGATCCTTTTAATATGTCTCTTTCAAAAGACCACCTGCTCTATCTAGAAGAGATTAAAACCGATCTGCTCAAAAGCCGAGTGCCCTCTCTTACTGGCAGCACATCCGACGGCAAGCCAATCAAATCTATAGAGTATCAGACCATTCTTCGCAGTGGCCGTCAGTGGGCTGCCCACATTACAGAAACGCCGATAGTCTGGTCTATTCATGCCGCTTACGTTCTCGTCACCGTAGGGCTAGGCACGCCGTTGGTGCAGACGCTTCTACGCGCGGTGGTTGCGATCGCCCATCTCCCGGCTGTGTTTCTATGGCTATTGCCCCTAGCCACTTTAGCCGATATCCTCGTTTATATTTTTGGCCCTTGGCTGTGGGCAGTTGGCCTGCGCTATCTCCAAGGCAGACCGCTAACTGCTCGTACGGGTAGCCGTACGCTGGTTATTGGCGATGTTCCTTGGGTTCATCACTTGCTGCAGTCATACGTCAGCAAACTTTTCTCACTGAGCTATGGGATAGCTTCGCTAAACGTACACAGTAGCGATCCTAAAGACCACATGCTGTACCACTTTGGACATCGCGTCACTAGAGGCACGCTAGTCTTTCTAGGCGTACCCGACGGGCGGCGACACCCAACGCAAAAAAAGGACGAGAACGCGGTAGTGATGACCGGAAAACAAGCAAGTGGTGTTCGCCATCTTCGCTCAGGCGCAGAAGTCATTGCCCTCGGACATAATCCTGCGATCGCCCATTTAGGCTTTCAGAACGCCATCGTTCTTACTAGCGATTTATCGACTGCCTTACCAGGTGACTGCGTAGCCAGCGCAGCCAAAAGCTCTGAGGCACAAGTTGCACTTGAACAGTTACGAGAGTCGCGATTTAATGCCTTTGAGCGTCTGATTGCAGGCTATACATTTTTCTGGGCTTTGGCCAAGCGAGTCTCTTCTTTGCCGTTCCTACGATATCAGCATTGGAAGTCTCAAAGCCGCACACGAATTATGACAACAGCAGCGCCTATTGCTCACACCGCGTTCGATTCATTATCAGACAAATAGCGCTGTAGAGTTCTATCTTTCAGTGAGTGTAGCAATCGACGAATGTACCCGTCGATTGCTAGTCATTGAAGAAAGTGTTTTATTGCGGAAGCGGGTCAGCCAATTCAGTATTTGAAGTGGTAAGAGCGTCTGCTAACTCAAGCGTTCCTTCTAACTGTTCGAACGCGAAAAGGTAGAGAGCATTACTAGAGGCAGCCGCCTCTCCGCGAAAGGTACCATAGCTGATCATGATTACCTTGTCTCCGGTAGCATCTTTTACGATGGTGTTCTGATAGGGTAAGAGCCTATCTGTAGAAACAAAGGAAAGACCTTCTTCGCCCCCGATAGATCTTCTTTCTATGCTAGTTCTATCGACTGGTAAAACTTCTTTAGGTTGGGCAAGCACCCAATCTTCTAAAGACAGCCTTTCAGGATTATTTTTTATGGTTATCTTCAGGCGAGGCAGAAAATCACCTATCTCATCACCTGCATTTTTCAGTATTACGTAGTCTTCTTTAGTCCAGATATTGATATAGTCTGCCGGGGCGAACTCGTCATTCTCTAGATTAGTTGCGAATGATTCAATAACAAACTGGTTAGGAAGATATACGAACTGAAGCACCGGATCGTTACGTAAATAGATAGCCTGATCAACAATCTTGATGCCATTTTCACTTGTTTCTGAGATATCTGTAGTCGACTCTAGCTCAGATAGGTTTGGCTCTAGTTCAGCTATAGTTGGTTCTAGCTCAGATAGGTTTGGCTCTACAGCCTGCAGCGGGTTCATATAGCTAGTAGAGGTCATAACCGCTGTCAACACAGAGAACACTGTAACAGAACAAATTAATCGTTGTCGTTTCAGATTTATCATAATCTCAGGAGATGTGTTTTTACTGGTGCTTTTTGAAAGGATTACTTCCAAAAAGCTGCTGGACGGACTCCAATAGTTGCTGAAAATGCAAACTATTTATTTCTGTAGCACGCCAGAAAAGATAAGCGCGTGCCTATATAGCGTTTCTCGGATGCATGCTTACAGAGAAGGCTGGAGCCTAAGAGGAATGCTAGTCGCTTGGCCTGCTATTCTAAAAAGCTGTCAGCCGGGAAGCTGTACCTCAGCCAAGTGAAAAACGCTATAGTTTTCTATCAAGTACTCAGCTATCAAAGACTAGAGTTATGCAGTTTTTCTGCTGATACAGCTAGGATTGATAGCTAGTACTAGTGTCACACTGCTAAGACTAATCTCTTTTATTTGCGTACCGCGATAGAAAAAGTTTAGAGAAGAAAGCGGAAGAGAAGAAGATCGAAAGAAGAAAAATTGAAGAGAAGGAGGTTGAATGTGTTCCTATGAAATGTTCGTCTATGTAGAAGGGGTTCTAGAGCTATCGCTTAATAAGATCTGCGTACTCTTCAAAACTGTTTAGATAACCGAAGGGTACGCAGATGATTAGTCTGTCCTATTGCTAGCTGCGATCGAGAAACTGATGGCGCTGCTCTGCAAGGGAAAGGCTGTGAAAATCAGTAGCGATCGCGCCTTCGACATCTTCTACCGTAGTTAGATCTACATCGATGGGGTTTCCCGGTTCAATGCTGGTGTCGATTGAGAGAGGCCAAGCGTTGGTTTGTGCGGGCTTCTGCATATGTGGCTTGTAGGGATAGTAGGGCTGCTGGCCGTCTCCAGACTTATTGCGAATGTCAAGCTCATGAAGGCGCAGCATCTGAAGTTTAGAAGTAGACTTGACCTCAGACTTATTGCGAGTGTCAAATTCGCTGAGACGCAACGTTTGCAGATCAAAGTCGGAACTGACTTGAGGTAGGGCTTGGGCGGTAGGGGCAATGGCACCTGTTGCGACCAGTACAGAGAAAGCGGAAAGGATGAAGCGTTTCATAGTGATACCAAGTTGTTGTCGTGTTTGTTCTAAGAGCTGTAGAACGCTTGTGCGTTGCTCTATATCTCTATTAGACAAGGCGGATGGCTACGTTAAGGGCTATGAAAAGCTGACTTATGGCTAACTTGTTTACTACACCTTTGTATAAACCGAACAGCTCACCCGAAAACCGTTGCGAAAGTCTCGTGCGCTAGAGAAACAGATAAGACGACACGCGGAGCAGCACCTCCTTGGATAGGTCGCCCAGGAACCGCCACGCAGTACGCGCTTTGTCTTTGTCTCATCTGTGAGCCAAGCCCTACTGTTCGTAGTTGTTCGACTATAGTCGCCGTGATTCTGGCACCATTCCCACACATTGCCGTGCATATCGAACAGGCCAAAAGCATTTGCTAATTCAAAGTGATTGACTGGGGTGGTTGTTTGGCGATAGTCTCCTTCATAGCAATTTTGATAGTCGGTAACGCCGTTGTACGCTCCCTTGTAGTTAGCTATTTCTGTTGTAATTTTCTCCCCAAAGTGGAAAGGCGTCGTTGTTCCGGCGCGGCAGGCGTATTCCCATTCAAATTCGCTAGGGAGACGGTATGAGCGACCGGTGCGGACAGCAAGGCGATCGCAAAATTCTACAGCCTCATACCAAGACACCCGCTCTACAGGCAGGTCATCACCCCTAAAGTAAGAAGGATTTGGGTTTAGCGATCGCACAATTGGTTGCCAAGTCGCCACTGTTTGCCATTGCGCTTGGGTTATTGGGTAGCGACCCAAGAAGAAAGCGGGCACGCTCACCTCCGCCTGCGTTCGGTCATATTCTTGTTCGAGTTCATTCTCTGTCGCACCAAAAGCGAAGGTGCCAGCAGGAATCAGCTGCATGCGTAACGGAATATTCCCACCTAAGTTTTCTAGCACTTCGGTGTAGTATGCTCCAGACATATGATATATACGATTTGGCTAGTCTTATTCCATCTCTCGGCTATTTCTTGAGAAGCGTAGCCTTCTCCTAGAGAATGTATCTGGTACAGGCTATATGTACAGACTATATAACAGAGCAGCTAGTGAATCAGTCCATCTATGTGATTTATCTTTTGAGCTGTAGGCTGCATATAAAAGTAAATCTGTGCCTCTAGCTGGTTAGTTGGTGTGCTCGACCAGAAAGCGCGCGCTGGCTGCTGTGTATGATCGTGGCTATAGCTACGTCCTATCGTAAGTTGATCGGTCGCTACAGGTTCTTTGCCTACCATCATTAGAGAACTACTTATACAGATAAAAGCCATCAAGCTCTGGAGAGAAATTAATCTGTTCATATAGTTTATTACCTGAAGACAACACTTAGCTACAACTCAATAAGCTCTCAGCTCCGCGAGCCCAAAATTATGCAGTGGCTCAAAAAAAGTATGGATTCCATGAAAATTGATAGTGATTAAGTAGTGGCACCTATGACTCTGTCAAACTGCCCTGTCTATATCGTTTGTCGCTTGGCCTGTTTGTTCTACGACGCCTTCGGTTCTATGAGTAAAAAAGGTTCTGCGCGAGAAATGCCTAGAGTGAAATGCATAATTTTGGAGCGCAATTTCTGAGAGCTTCCTTGAGAGTTTTGTAGAGAAAAGGCGATGACACTGAAGACCTATCGTACTGGCATGAAAGCAGAACGTGCGAACAAACGGCAGCGCTCGTTGACAAAAGCGCGGAAAAGGCAGTATCTACAAAATCATTGATGCAAAGCCCCCAAACAAGGAGAACAGTAATAAGAAGAACAGTTCTTCAACGCTTTAAAGTACTAATTCTTTTGATAAAACCATGCTGGTATCAACCCCTTTGCTCGTTCGAGCTAGTCAGCAAACACCACAAGTTATCACCTGTTCTATCACCGATCGTTTTGTAGAACGGTTCTCCATCTCTGTGGCTTTCTTCTATAGAGAAAAATTGTCCTATAAACTATTGATAGTAGCCCTTGAGAAGGTTTTGATTGATTTTCCAATATTTTCAGGCAGATTAAAGAGAGTAAATAATGATCTGCTGATAGATTGTAATAATGAGGGCGTTCAATTTTCTTTCTGTTTTGAAAACGGCTCACTCGTGCAGGCTCTCGAAGACTTATCACAGACTAATCTGAAAAAGCTAGTCGATCCACTTATAGCCAAGGATGTGCTAGCTGGTCAAAGTCCAGTTCTCACTATTCGATTCACTCAGTTTGACTGTGAGGGAACAGCACTGGGCATCTGTTGGCATCATTCTCTTGGAGATATGCATACCTTTATGCGTTTTATGAAAGCTTGGTCAGCTACTGTGAACGGGGAGAAATATGCCCCGCCGCTGGTAGCAAAAGATAGACATTCGTATTTTCAAAGGCGGATTACAAGAAAAGAAAAGGCATCGTCTAGCGTTAGATACCTCAAACTAGAGGAGTGGCTCAGACTAACTTGCTATATGATAACCACTGGCCGACAGAAAACATCTATTAAAATCTATTTCTCTGATAATGAAATAGAAAATATGAAGCGAGTTTTTTCCCGACAAGCCAGGCAAGCGCTCTCTAGAAACGATGTTTTATGTGCTCATCTATTTGGCTTAATCACTGACTTAGACAATTACAAAGAAGATCGATGTCTTGCGATCGCACTCAACTACAGAAATAGAACAGGACTGTCGCAGGGCTTACTAGGCAATCTCATTGACACTGTTGATATAGTCCTGCCTCAAGATGCTTGCCCATTTGTAGTAGCTCAGGCTATCAGAAAAGGGATTGAAAACTTTGAAACAGAACATCTAAGCGTTATGTCTACCCATCGATATGTTGAAGACAACGGCGGCGTCAGGAAAATTCAGCGATTTGTGAGTAGAGGCGTTGACCCGATGAGAAGATCTATTCTGATGACTAACTGGTCAAAGTTTGGCGTTTATGACATCAGCTTTTTAGAAGCTAACCCCCTGTATTTCACGTCAGTTGATGACTTGCCAGTACCCTGGATATGCACAATTGTAGAGGGGTTTTCTAACCAGGGACTTATCTGTTCTGCACATTTACCTGCCAAGTTGGTGCAAAAGCTCAAGCAGCCCAATATGCTGAAGAGACTACACCAATATCGCGACCCTAAAGAGACCCATCCTTCACAGATTGAGAATTTAGCCTGGCTATATTAAGCAAATCATCTACACCTGCTTTGACTCTATTGAGATAGCCAAACGCATGGCTGCTTAGCTGTTCGATTTATCCACAAAACTGCAGCCGTCTGCATAATTTTAGCTTTTTGGCACTGAGACAATAGCAGATTGTTGCTTTAGATTTTCCCTTTAACCGGGGCTCATAGATTTAGCAGCTAGATCATAGGATACGTCAAACAACAAGAATTACAGACAGAAGAGGACAATTGCTTTGGAATCTATACTCGATAGCCTCATCAGCACGCTCGCCAGCGAGTTTTTAATCGGTACTGACAACAACGATGCTATTGCTGGAGATGCGGGTAGTAATTTTATCGTTGGAGAAGGTGGAAACGATGCACTTAGCGGCGATGCAGGCCGAGATGTTCTACTAGGCGGACTAGGTGAAGATACCATCAGCGGTGGGGACGATAGTGATGCTATCTTCGGTGGCGATGGGCTAAATACGCTCTCTGGCGACGGTGGTAATGATGCCATATTCGGCGGTAACAGCTTAGATGGTATATCCGGCGGTGCAGGTCGTGATGCTATCTTCGGTGGCAACGGCGTCAATGTTATAGACGGCGGCGATGGTGGTGATGGGCTATTTGGCGGCGAAGATACCGATGTTCTCTCGGGCAACGCGGGCACCGATGCGATGTTTGGAAACGGCGGTGATGATCTGCTAGAAGGCGGTACAGGCAACGATTCAATGTTTGGCGGGGCAGGCAGTGATGCTTTGAACGGTGGCGAAGATAATGATTTGATCTTCGGCGGAGCAGGAAATGACATTTTGCGAGGTGATGGCGGTAACGATACCCTCATTGGCGGCGCGGGAGAGGATCTGCTCAGCGGCGGTATGGGCCTCGATATACTGACTGGCGGCGGCGGCTCAGATGCTTTTCTACTTAGCACGGCAGGCGGCGATACAATTACCGACTTTACGGCAACAGAGGATATTTTTCTGCTCTCAGCCGCAGACTTTATGAAGGAGCTAATACCAGGAATGCCACTATCAGCAGAGCAGTTTACGACCGGCTTAGGAGCTAGCAGCGCCGAGCAGCGATTCGTGTACAGCGCTGATAGTGGAGCCTTGTTTTACGACAGTGACGGTGTGGGCGGTGCTGAGCAGTCTCAAATTGCGAGCCTTTCCGCCGGACTAGCGATTAGTAACAACAGCTTTATCGTGATTGCATAGCTTTTGAGCGAGGAGAACATTTGCAAGCGAGCAGGATCTTCTCTTCGGCTTCTATCTAGGCAACATCGTCTATCTAAATCTCCTTGGAGGCATACCCTTTGTGATATGGGGTGTCTTTGTTCGTTTGGTTGTTGTGTTTCACTGCGCCTGGCTGGTCAATAGTGCAACGCATAAATCTGGCTATAGGAGCTATGAATCTGGAGAGACTTCTCTCAATTGCTGGTGGGTCGCGCTATTGACTTTTGGCGAGGGATGGCACAACAATCACCATACTTTCCAGTATTCCGCTCGCCATGGTTTGAAGCGGTGGGAAATCGACTTGATATGGATGATGATTCAAGCGCTAGCTTTTCCCGGTTTTGCTAGAAATATCAAGCTTCCGCCTGACAAGAGACGAATGACGACTTTAGCAACTCCCTATATTTCGGGTTTGCAGCTGTGTGCTCTTAGGCACATAAAAACGAAAAATGGACTCTAGTAATGCAATATCTTCTTAGTGAGATTGGTAGAGGCGTCAGAGACAATTTACTAGATGCCTTTTGTGCGATCGCACAAAACCTCGGTCCGGTTGAACAAGCACAGCTATCAACTAACTGGTGCGTGAGTCAGCTTGATGGGACTGCTCATGCGAACTATCACGATCATGGGCCGCCACACCATTGTTAGTCTGAAATAGCAGACGCTCTCGAAAAGAACAGTTGGTCAGCGGTTTTTCTTTTGAAACAAGGAATATGCAACTCGAAATAAAAGTATAAAATCTAACAATTTGCGCCCGTATTATTGACTACATGCGTTTCTTTGTTTAGGTTGGCTGAGTGCATCGCTGTGGCTGCTGATCTTCTATCAAAAGACAATTTTTATGTGCTATATCAGATGGCAAGCTGCGTTAATACAGGCGACTGTCGCCGCCGGAATGCTGCTGAGCTATCCGCAACAGTCTATTGCTCAATTGCGTCCTGTTGCCGATGAAACGCTAGGAAGTGAAGGTTCTGTGGTGGTCCCTTTCGATCCTGAAAATCTAGTCGATCGAATTGATGGTGGCGCTAGGCGTGGTGACAATCTGTTTCACAGCTTCGAAGTATTCCACGTCGATTCAGGGCGTGGCGTTTACTTCACTGACCCAGGCGTCGAGAACATTTTGGGCAGAGTGACAGGTGGCGTTAGTTCACAAGTCTTAGGCGTGCTAGGGGTGCTAGGAGAGGCCAACCTGTTCTTGATTAACCCTGAGGGAATTGTCTTTGGTGAGGGTGCCCGGTTAGATATTGAC
The DNA here is from genome assembly GCF_015207105.1 of cf. Phormidesmis sp. LEGE 11477. Classification (GTDB taxonomy): domain Bacteria; phylum Cyanobacteriota; class Cyanobacteriia; order Phormidesmidales; family Phormidesmidaceae; genus Phormidesmis. The sequence goes on along the minus strand of NZ_JADEXO010000011.1, from coordinate 76,958 downwards.
GGTTCTTTTACAGCGACAACTGCTGATTCTATTCAGTTCGGTGAACAGGGGCAGTTCGCAGCCGTTGGCAACTCCGTAGACTCTGGGTTACTCACAGTTCAGCCTTCTGCGTTTCTGTTCAACCAAATGAGCCCTGCAGCTATTGTCAATCATTCTCAATCGTTACCACCAACTGTCATAGACGGTGCTCCTCGTGGTGGGTTGCGGGTGGCAGATGGCGAAGGTATAACGCTACTCGGAGGCGACGTCAGTCTGGACAACGGCGGGCTGAGCGCATTAGGAGGACATATAGAGCTAGGTGGGCTGAGCGAGTCTGGTACCATTATGCTCAGTGCGGACGGCAGCTTAGAGTTTCCAACTGGTGTCGCTCGTTCAAATGTGCTTATAACTAACGGCTCGCGCCTGAGCGCATCGGACTCAATCATTAGCGGGGGTAGCATATCTATCACTGCTGACTTGCTAGAAATTACAAACGGTAGTGGGGTTTCAGCCGGAACGGTGGGTGGATCTAGCTTTGTAGAAGGTAGTGCTGGAGATATCACGCTAGACGCTAGTAGCATTCAAGTAGTGAGTTCTGTTATTGACAATGTCGTTCGGGGTAGTAACGGCAATGGCGGAGATGTTCTAATCACAGCGGACGAAGTTTCTATATCCGGGACTGTAGCTGGTAGAAGCGTTGTGCAATCAACGCTTTTAGGAGAAGGAAGTACAGGAAAGGTGAAGATCGATGCACGCGATCGCGTCACGATAGATAGAAGCCTGATTTTCAGTAACATTGGCGGCGCTGATAGAAGTACGGTCGCTGTTGGCAGTGGCGGCAACATCACCATTACAACGCCTACGCTGCTGATAACTAGAGAGTCTGCATTACAGTCAACCACTTTTGGGCAAGGAGATGCAGGCAGCATAATAATCAATGCCTCAGAGCAGGTCACTGTGGAAAACAACAGTATTCTAAGGACATTCAGCACCGCTGGAGTAAATACAATAGCTGCAGGCAACGGCGGCGACATCGAGATTACAGCGCCCGTTTTATCTGTTGTGAGATCGTTACTAGATTCGAGTACTTTTAGCGAAGGAGATGCAGGTAGCGTCATAATTGATGTTTCAGACCAAGCTATTTTGGAAGACAGCAGTATTTTGAGTACGGTCGGCGGTATCGGAGCAGATGCAATCGCTATAGGCAACGGCGGCGACATCGAAATCACAGCGCCCGTACTATCGTTAATGAGATCGGAGCTAAATTCGAGTACTTTTAGCGAAGGAAATGCAGGTAGTATCACTATCGACGCTAGTGACCAAGCTATTTTTGACAATAGTAGCCTCTTCAGTAACGTCGATAGCGTTGCAACAGGCAACAGCGGCAATATTTATGCCAGGATAGGTTCGCTATTACTGACTAACGGCGCTTTGTTCGTTACAGCCACCAGTGGACAGGGCAACGCTGGTGACGTCACGATTGATATACAAGAGCGCATGACTGTAGATAACAGCAACATTATCAGCAACAACAGAAGTCCTTCTACGGATACAGGAGAGCGAAGAGACGCTGGTGATATCACTATCACGACGGGTTCGCTAGATTTGATTGATAGCGGACAGTTACAATCAATCACCTTCGGTCAAGGTGATGCCGGTAATGTCGCTATAACAGCCCGCGATTATGTCTCTATAGAAGGCTTTAGGGAAGTAGACAGAAGTATCTACAACAGCAACAGTTACGGTTCTATAGAAGGCTTTAGGGAAGCAGATAGAGGTGTCTTCAAAAGCGCTATTTTTGCTATTACCGGGATAGGCGCACAGGGAAGAGGAGGGGATGTCGAAATCATTGCCGATTCAGTTCAGCTAGACAGTGGTGGGACAATCTCTGCAAGTACTTTAAGCCCTTTCTCGGGCGGAGAAATCACTATCGAAGCCAATACCTTTGAAGCCACAAACGGGGGTCAGGTTGTTTCTAGCGCTAGCAGAAGTGGATCTGCAGGCAATATTAATTTAGACATTACTGATAGCGTTACGCTCTCTGGTTCAACCTCGTTAGCAGCTGTAAATCGAGGCGACCTCTTTAGCGGTCTGTTTGCCAATACGAATCGATCCTCTACAGGTGCTAGTGGAACAATACAGCTTGCTACTGAAACGCTACAGGTGACAGACCAAGCTCGAATCGAGGTAGACGGCCAGGGCAGTCAAATTGCTGGCAATATAGACCTCGTAGCAGAGGCGGTCCGCTTAGATAACGGACGGTTGACCGCTGAGACGGCAGTAGTCAACGGTGGCAATATCATTCTACGAGATGCCAGGCTGCTACTGCTGCGTAGCGGCAGTCTCATCTCGACCACAGCAGGAACCGACGATGCAGGTGGCAACGGCGGTAACATCAACATCGATGCAGATATTGTTGCTGCTGTCCTAGGTGAGAACAGCGACATTCGTGCAAATGCCTTTAGCGGCAACGGCGGTGTGGTTGAAATCGACAGTCAAGGTGTATTCGGCATTGCCGTTCAGCCTCAAGATAATCCTTTGACTAGCGATATTACAGTCAGTTCCAATCGAGGGGTACAGGGAGCAGTCGACATTACCACGCCAGAGACCGATCTTGAAAGCGGATTAACCGAGCTGCCAGTTGCTTTTCTCAATGCGTCGAACCAGATTACTCAGGCGTGTTCTGGTAGCGAAGATGATCAAGGCGGCGAATTTATCGTCACTGGCAGAGGTGGATTGCCATCGAGTCCTACCGATGTGCTAGTGGGTGATGAATCTTTAGTGGGTTGGGCTGTTTTAGGCGAGCCAATTGAAGTACCCTCTGCGGACGGAGAATCTGACCAGATGTCGATTGGATCCGCTCATGCCGAATGGATACCTTCTGAAATTGTGCCGATAGTAGAAGCGCAGGGCTGGACAAAAGATGAAAAAGGCGAGGTGACCCTGGTTACGGTAGTGCCGACCGACGTAACGCAGCCGTCTGTGGCTTGTGATGGTGGGAACTTAAGGTCTCAATCAAGGTCTTCTCAATCAAGGTCTATAGAACGATAATGGTAACGATACTGGGTGCAACCAACTTAGTGCAAGATTGCTAGATTATCGATTCAACAATAGAGGTCAATCGCCTATGAATACTGCTCATAATATGACCAGAGTCTATGCAGCAGAAGATGCAAATCCTTGTCGAGGCCGGGTTATTTGGAAGCCTAGTAAGTCTGCTTGGATTCTTAGCATGTATATCGGCGCTATAGTCGGTGGATGGCTAACCTTTAGTTGGCAAATGTTTGCTCTTTTTGCTGTGACAAGCGTATTCACACTGTGTGCAGGCCATTCGGTTGGCATGCATCGACGTCTCATTCATAACAGCTTTAATTGCCCGAAGTGGCTAGAGTATGGTCTGGTTTACTTCGGTTGTTTGGTTGGACTAGCTGGACCCTTTTCTATTATTTATATGCATGAGCTGCGTGATTGGTCGCAGCGACAGCCCCATTGCCACGATTATTTTGCGAGCCGTCAACCTTTGTTTAAAGACTGGTTCTGGCTGTTAAACTGTGATATTCGTCTAGAGCATCCCCCTACTATTCGATATGAACCCAGGATTGCCAACGACAGAATTTATCACCTGCTAGAAAGAACTCGCTTTTTACAACAGATCCCCTGGGCAGTTTTGTTCTACTTTATGTTCGGTTGGGGCGGCGTGTTTTGGGGTATTTGTATGCGTGTGAGCGTTTGTACAACCGGACATTGGCTGATGGGCTATGTGGCCCATCGCTGGGGCGATCGCACTTGGGATGTTGCTGGTGCAGGTGTGCAGGGCTACAACGTTCCTTGGTGTGGACTGATTACGATGGGCGAATGTTGGCACAATAACCACCATGCGTTTCCCGAATCGGCAAAATTAGGTATCCATCCTGCTCAGGCAGATCCCGGATGGTGGCTGATTTGTCTGTTGCACAAGGTGGGACTAACTTGGGATATTCAGCATCCTGAAACGCTGCCTAATATAGCAAAGCGCGGATGCATTCGCACTTTGCTATGGCATTTTGCGCTGTATGACAAGGGCTGTAGCCTTCCGTGTTGTAGTAAGCAAAGTGCGGAAAGCTATAGAACAAATCTGGTCAGATCTTGGTGCTATAGACCGCAAACCATCGTGGGTATGCAGGTTATGCGAGAGATCAATAGCCTGCGTAAGTACTACTGCCCTTTCCGTCCACGTTTCTAGAGATAACCTTACAGTCAGATCGAGATTACATTCGGAACGGTTGAGTGTTAGAAACCCGTCAGTTCAAAGCATCGCTGCCATTTTTCAATTTATACAACAAAGCCTCTATGAGCTGCACTTTAGCCAAGTGACTAGCGCCATAGAGGCTTTCTGTTAATGACCATTTATCAAATAGTCATTACTGAAGTTAGACGTTTACTGAGTCCGAACAGTCTGACCTCTTGAGTTAGTTCGCCCATCAGAGATGTTCACAGGCAGAATGTTTCTTTCTTGTGTTAGAACCGCTTGACCTCTCGCGTTCGTATATGGATCAGACTCCCAGACGCTGCCCGTAGCTGGCAATTTTACAGCCTGGCCTCTGGCGTTGTTCCAAGTGCTAACGCTGCCGCTGTCATGGCTATCTGTACTCGCTGACGATGAATTTGAATTTGGTACGGAGCAGCCGTACACTGTGATCGATACCGCACAAACGAGCAGCACAGCAGCAGAAGGGAGCTGACGTGGAAGCTTGAATTGTCTAATATTCATTATTAGCCTTAATTCGATAATCAACAAACGAAAGTAGACGAGTACAAATGACTGTCTACGGAGGCTTCTCAGATCTGAGTAGTCAAAATTACGCGCTTTGTCTGTAAGGTTTCGGATGCTAATTGCTATGCGAGGCGACTTTTAATATTTTTATCAGAGACTGCATAATTTCAGTATATCTGTGCCGACAGCTTGTGCAATCCAAGCAGCTCACTTAAACGAAGCCGCTGTACTACCGTTCGTCACATGCTCTCCAACAGCGAGATATCTAAAGCCAATTACCCAACAGCACATAAGGAGCCCAGTAGGAGGGATGGCCATAGTTGGGATGCGTGACCAGCTTGAGCTGAGCTTGCCGTAGCGCTTGAGATTTGGAGAAAGAAGGATTTTGCATGAGCTGACGATAAAACTCGATCATCAGAAACGCATTAGAGCGGTCATCAGTACTCCACAGAGACGCGAGGGTACTTCGCGCCCCTGCTCGAACCGCGACACCGGCTAATCCTAGGGCTGCTTGTTCATCGCCTTCTGCCGTTTCACAGGCGCTTAGCGCCAGTAGCTCGATTGGATCGGGGCGCGCCTGCCGGGTTTGTAAGATTCTGTCTAGTTCGTCCATCGTCATTCGGCGATCGCTACTGCGAATAAAAGTCTTGTTTCGATCAGAGCTAAACTCGCCGTGCGTAGCTAAATGCACAATATCAAAAGGCGTTTGCTCAATTTCAGTTTCTAGAGCCTGTGCGGTGAATGTCTGGTTTAGCAGTACCGTTGTTTGACTCACTTCTTCAACGATGCCCTCTTTTTCTACCTCTACGGCTTCGAGCGAGCTGAATCCCTCAACTGAATCACTCAGCCCCGCGAACAATAATCGTAAGCCCTGACGCTCTATCGGCTGAGGATTAAATAGCTCTAGCCCTGGGGTCAGCGCCACACCATAGGTTTCGACTAGATAGTGGCTGCCATCGTAGAGTGCCGCCATAGGAATGTTCTTAAGAAAGCCATCTAGCACAAAAACCAACGTACTAATTTCTTCCGCTTGTAGGACTTGTTCTGCTGGGCGAATCAGCCAGTCATAAGCCCGTTGCGAGAGCGACTGAACTGATTCAAGACTGTCGGGCTGCGTGATTTGGTGGCGTAGCTCTAGCAGCGTGCTTTCTACCTTGTCCTGGGCTATCTGCGTCGAGTAGTGGAGCAGTTCACTCTGATCAGGCAGCTTCAGTACAATTTCAAGACTGTCCGATAAAATAATTGGGTAAACGACGGCTGCTAGTGCGTTGGTTGAGCTTTCAGCGAGTGCTGTTGTTTCTTCTACAACTTGGTCAATAGCAATTGGGACGTCGAGGCAAGCTTCCCGGAAGAAGTTTTGTAGTTCTACCGTTTGCAGAGACTCTAGTGCGTCTCTGGCAGCAGTCAAGTCTGCCTGGCTAGGTTTGTCCACGACTGGATGAAGCAGTAGCTCAATATGCTCTCGATAGGCAGGTTCGACATTTTTTCGGAAAGAGAATTGCTGATCTGGGTTGATAGAGGCGATGTCTAGTCGCAGAGACTGTAGTGTTTCGATGGCTTGCCTATAGAGATTGATTGCTTCTGTTCTGTTTTGTTCTAACTTTTCTGCTGGTGCATTGCCCTGCTCAAATTGCGTTTTTAGAATGCGGCCAAGCTGCCACTGCCACAAATAGGTCACATCGGTCGCATTGGCGGCGGTTGAAAGCTGTAGAGCCTGCTGAGTTAGCTCTTTTGCAGATGACCATTGACGAGTATTCTCATACAGCCTGCCGAGTAAGCCTAGCGCGTATGATTGAGTCCGCTGGTCGCCGAGCTGCTGACTTTGTTTGACGGCTGTAGATAGCAGCGTCGCTGAGCTTAACGGTTCAGCATCGGCGTTGGTTTTGCTCAAACTCTCAGCTAGATTAATTCGAGCGTAAACGGCTGTTCGGCTGAGAGGCAACGCTTCTATCTGCGCCTGAATGGTAGGAACAAGCTGCTGAGCCTGTAAGAACCGTTCCATTTCAACTAGCAGACTCATCTGGTTGAGATTAGCCTGTAGCTGCGTTTTCGATGAGCTGGACGTATCAGCCGCCTGTTGATACCAGCCGAGCGCAGTTTCATTCTCCTGCTCAGCGCGAGCGGTGTTACCTAAGCTAACCTGGGTCAGCGCCATTGACTCAGCAGCCTCCTCAGCGATCTTTGAGTCAGTTAATAGCTGTTGTGCGATCGCCAAACTATCTCCTAGCTGCACTTGAGCTTCTTCCAATCTGCCAACGACTCGCAGCCCTTCACCCAGCTTACGCAACGCCGTAGCTTTATTCAGCGAAGCTGGTTGTGTGGCTAGGGACTGTGCTAATTGGTCAAGGAGGGTTAGAGATTTTTGGTAGAAGCCCAGCGTTTGTAAAGCCCGACTCTGGTTAATTCTATTTTGAGTTAGACGATTAGAGGCATCCGGCGCATTGCCTATTGCGTTGTCTGGCGCTCCGTCTATTGCTCCGTAGTATTCAGCCGCCTGTTGCCACCTAGTCAGCGCCTGCTCAGCCCGTCCCTGCGCGAACTGTAGATCTCCTTGAATGTCTAGCACCTGAGCGAGCCCAGAGCTGCGATCGCTCGCTTGAGCAGACACATCAGTCAGTAGCATTAGGCTGGTTTGGATAGCATCATTTGCCTGTGACCACTCTCCTATCTGGCGATAGGTTAATGCCAAATTACTCAGCGCGATCGCCTGACCTGAGGTATCGCCCTGCTGTTGATAAGACGTCACCGCCCTTTGCAGCACAGCGACAGCCTCTGTAAACCGTCCCGTTTCATACAGTGATCTGCCCTGCTGCTCTAACTCTTCAGATGGGTAGGGCACTTTAGATAGATAGGGCGCTTCAGATGGGTAGGGTGATTGACTCACCAAAGCAGAATCAGATGAAATGGCGGAGTAGGCTGCGAACCGAGGTACCAGGCATATACATAGGCAAGTCGCGATCGCCAGCAAGCAGAATATAAGGCGCTGCGATTTTCTACAGAAGAGACTGCACCGACGCATATATTTCCTAATCATGTATTTCTCAATATCTCAGCAGTAGAGATATCGCTAGAGAGGTGAATTACGTATAGCAATCCGCTGATGCATTAGTGGATTGTCTTAGTGCGCGTTTCTTAGTGCGCGTTTTAGTGTAGATGCAGGTGCCCGATTCTATTATCTCATTAGCTCCGCTGCAACAACATTACGAAATTGCAAGGATAAGAGTCCACAGGAAAGAATTTCATAGCGCTTCGTAAAGCGATCGCATTTTCTCTCGTATCTATAGCTGTCGTTACTTGAGCTGTCGTTACTTGGCTGAGATGCAGTTTTCAAAGCTGAGAGCTATCATCGCCTTTGAAAGTCATCACCTTTGGTAGAGTCTCGCATCAGCAGACTAAAGATACAAATAAATAGTACATATTTATTATCAATGACAAAATGGCTATACAAGATCTGCGTAAGAACAATACGATGGCACATATCCTAGATGCGCTAGATGATGGAACTGACATTGGACACTATGGACGGCTTACCCTAGCAATGGTGGCTCAATATTTCGCTGATGAAGAAGAGCTAGTAGCGCAGCTGCAAAAGGATAAAGATTTCAGTGAGGAAGAGGCGAGATCGCTATACCAACAGGTCACCAGCAAACAGTACAGCCCGCCTAGCCGTGACAGCATCCTAGAGTGGCAGTCCAAGCAAGACTTCCAGATTTGCCCTGATCCTGACGATCCTGACGCGGGTAATGTGTACCAGGATCTAACTTTTCCTAAGAACGTTTATGAGAGTATCTCCGAATATAATGAAGAGAAAAGTTAGAAGGAGAGAATATTTGAAGGGGAAAGCCAACTGTTCTCTCTTCAAACATCCTCTTTTTACAATCTAGAGACATCTATGACGCGCTCATCTATTCAACCCTATCTAGTCACTGCTGAGCAGATGCAGCAGATCGAGCAGCAAATCTTTGATAGTGGGATGCCTGTAGAGGCGTTGATGGAAAAGGTCTCAGCCAAGATTACTCAGCGCTTTATCAACTGGTTAGGAGAAGAGCAAACGAGGGTGGGCGTTTTAGCGGGGCCAGGTCATAACGGCGGTGATGCTCTAGTCGTAGCCCGAGAGCTACACTTCCAAGGCTATGAAGTGCAGGTTTATCAGCCATTTTCTAGCCTAAAGCCGCTAACCGCGCAGCACGCTCGCTATGCAAAGAGTTTAGGCATTGCTTTTGTAGATTCGATGCAAGATCTGGCAGGCGATGTAATTATTGACGGCTGGTTTGGCTTTGGGCTGACGCGACCTATTGAGAGCGACCTGGCCGCTGATATTGCCGCGCTCAATCAGCAGGGCCGTCCAGTTTTCAGTATTGACTTGCCCTCCGGGATTCACACAGATACAGGGGAGGTCATGGGGACGGCGATCAAAGCAAACCGCACCGCTTGCTTGGGTCTGTGGAAAAGAGGGTTCATGCAGGCGCAGGCACTGGCCTATTTAGGTGAGTGTGAGCTAATTGATTTTGACATTCCCCTAACGGATGTATCAGCCGTGCTAGGCGATCAGCCTGTGGTGCAGCGATTGACGGCTGAGCGAGCGATCGCATCTCTCCCACTCAATCGTTCAGCAACGGCGCACAAATATACCGCTGGTCATCTGCTGCTAGTTGCCGGATCTCGTACCTATGCTGGCGCGGCGCTACTGTCTGGGTTAGGCGCTGTGGCTAGCGGCGTCGGTATGCTGACAGTCGCTGTCCCAGAGTCTATTCGTCTAGCGCTATTGCCGCAGCTACCGGGCGCTTTGCTAATTGGCTGTCCAGAGACAGATGAGGGGGCGATCGCTGGTTTTCCGGCAGGCTTTGAGATTGATAAATATGACGCGATCGCCTTTGGCCCTGGCCTGACCCCTACCGTGCCAGCGCTGCTAGAAACAGTACTATCCGCCAACTGTCCGCTGATCTTAGATGCCGATGGACTGAATCTACTGGCTCAAGATGCGCCGATTAAAAAGCTGAAATCTAGATTGATGCCGACTGTGCTAACGCCGCATGCAGGAGAATTCAAACGGCTGTTTCCTAACCTGCCAAACGATGCCACACCTGGCGCTGTCGTTCATCAGGCGGCAAAAGAGAGTGGCGCAGTGATTTTGCTAAAAGGGCCGAGAAGTGCGATCGCCACGCCCGTTCAGCTTTGGTTCAATCCACACAGCACGCCAGCCTTAGCCAGAGGCGGCAGTGGCGACGTCTTAACCGGGCTGATGGGTGGCTTATTGGCAAGTACGACCAAAGCAGCTAGCGCCGAAAAGCCAGTTGCAGAAAAGACGAACAGCTCACGAACGTTCACTTCGCACACTTTAGAGGCTGTTTTAGGCGCGGTATGGTGGCACTCGCAGGCGGCAATTTATGCTAGTCAAGATCGTACTGTTCTAGGCGTTGATCCGCTACACCTGGCTCGTAATCTCAATCTAGGTCTGCAGTCGGCTTTGCCGAACACTATTCCTTAGCCGATCGCTTGCGCCGAAAGGTCAGCCAGGTGCGCCAGCTCAACAGGCACAGCATCAAAAGCGTCAGCGGCACGACGATCAGGTTAATTGATCCTGTCCAAATAGAATCCGGGTCCGCCGCATTAGCAACCAGATAGCCGACATACAGTACGTAATAGCACAGCAGCAAAATACCTTCTCGCCGAGAAACCTGGTTGTCAGTAAAAAAGATTGGCAGACACATAATCGCCACCGCCAGCATGACCGGAATATCAAACCTCTGAGCTGAGTTAGAGATGTAAATGCCCGTATCTGATACCGCGCTGGTTAGCCCTAAAACCACCAAAATGTTGAAAATATTGCTGCCGATGACATTGCCAACGGCCAAATCGCGCTCTCCTCTAAGCGTCGCCATGACAGAGGTCGCCAACTCTGGCAGAGAAGTCCCTAGCGCAATGATAGTTAGCCCAATAATCAGTGGACTAGCCCCTAAAAGGTCGCGATCGTAACAGCGCTCTCAACTAACCAATGAGAGCCTGTGACCAGCATTGCCATGCCGATGAGAAATAGAACTGCGCTCAGACCCGTTTCTTTGATAGAAAGCGATCGCGCGCCAAACTGTTCATACTCATCTTGAATCACGGGATTCTTCTCTTTCCGGCTTTGCACCAGCAAAAAGAGAGTATAGGCAATTCCGCCTACAAACAAAATCAGGCCATCAGAGCGGCTGAGCTGGTCGTCTAAACCAAAGAACATCATTAGCGCCGACACGCCGATCATAATCGGCACGTCCAAACGCACTAGCTGCTGCGCGACTACCAGAGGAGCAATCACCGCTGAAGTGCCCAAAATCAGCAGCACATTGCAGATATTACTGCCAACCACATTCCCCAAAGAGATATCGGCCTGACCGCTGAGACTCGCATTCAAACTGACGGCTAGTTCTGGCGCACTCGTCCCAAAAGCCACCACCGTCAGGCCGATAATCAAAGGAGGGATGCCAATCGTGGCAGCTAGTTTAGACGCGCCTCGAATCAAAAGCTCTGCGCCCAGCACTAACAAAGCTAGGCCCACGACTAAAGAAACAACCGTAAAAGTACTCATAAGTGCCGTAGTTTTCGAAGGCCGTAGTTTTCAAAAGCCGTAGTTTTCAAAAGCCTCTGAACCACCCGTTCAGCGCTGTTGCCTCCTCACTTATATCAAATTACCTGGCTATAAGTGACAGTCAGTTCGATCAAAAACTCTAGTTAGAATGACTATCACTGCCGCAAAGCGCATACCTTTCATCGGCATCTTTAAACATCAAGGATATCTCTAATTCGTGTCTAGTTCTGATCTTGCACCGTGGCGATCGCCGCTTTCTAGAGCCCTGCATCGCAATCGCGCCCAGCCATTTTGCCGTTTTTTGCAGCTTGCTACCGTTCGCCCAGGCGGTATGCCCGCTAATCGCACAGTCGTGTTCAGGGGGTTTCGAGCAGCGTCAAATCAGCTGATGTTTATCTGCGATCGCCGCAGCGAAAAGCTAGATCAAATTCAGCAAAACCCAAACGCAGAAGCCTGCTGGTATTTCACCAAAACCAGAGAGCAATTTCGCCTACGCGGCCAGCTCACCCTCATCACGGCAGACACATCGGCGACTGACCTAGTCAAAACGCGCCAGCAGCTCTGGCAAAAAATCTCAGACAATGCCCGGCTGCAGTTTACCTGGCCCCAACCAAAAGCTGCCCGCAACCAGGATAACAGCGCCTTCGACGCCGCCTTACCAGACTCGCAGACCCCGCTAGACACGTTTTGCGCGCTCCTGCTAACCCCTGAAGCCGTAGATCATCTTTCCTTACGCGGAGAACCTCAAAATCGAATCATCTATCACCGATCTCAAGCAAGCTGGACTGCCACGACTGTCAATCCTTGAGTCGCCATCCGCTCACCTAGACCCTAAAAAATTAGAAGCCGACCTAAAGCTATAGAAGATTCGACAAGATCGTCACCTATGAAAATAACTTCCTCGTATTCATTTTCTATCAAGAACAATACTGTGATTTTTCCTTCCTTCTATTGCTTGGCTAGCGATTGGGAACTCATCAAAAGCTTTGAGATTGCTTTTTGCCCGCATTATCTTTGTATCTGCACTATTTTTTGCCTGCACTATTAAATAAATAAATTAATAGGAAACCTCGAAAGTAGAAAGAATCAAGAGTAGGCAGAGTCGGTAAACTCCCCGGTTTGATATCTGTGATACAAAACGAAATGCGTATATTTCTAATTCTAGGATATAGCTCAAACGATGCCGCCGTTGCTTCTAGCAGAATGGCATAGACAGCAAACGTTGAATCCGATACCATCGCCTCTGTTGCCCCACACCTAGATCTGTAAGGATTTTTCTCTATGTCGCGTTCTATTCGATTCTCTAGAAGACAGGTTGTACGTGGCTTGCTAGCCACGACTGCTTTTGGCGCAGCGACTAAGCTCAGCGGCTGTTCCCCGTCCTCAGAAGCAGGTGACGATACCAGTTCAGCGGCGGGCGGCAGTGAAGAAGTCATCGTCGGATTTATCTATGTCGGCCCCAAGGATGACTTTGGCTATAACCAGGCCCATGCAGAAGGCGCACAGGCAATGGCCGCTGTTCCTGGGATTAGGATTATTGAGGAAGAAAATGTTCCTGAAACCTCGGCGGTGCTAGAAACGATGCGTAGCATGATCGAAATCGACGGCGCAACGGTTATCTTTCCGACCTCGTTCGGGTACTTCGATCCGTACATGCTAGAGATGGCCGCAGAATTTCCAGAGGTGCAATTCTTCCACGCTGGCGGACTCTATCAAGAGGATATTCATCCTAACAACGTCGGCAGCTACTTTGGCTATATCGACGAGGCTCAGTATGTGAGTGGCGTTGTTGCCGGACATATGTCTGAAACCGGACAGCTAGGATTTGTAGCAGCCATTCCTATTCCTCAAGTCTTACGTAATATCAATAGCTTTACGCTGGGCGCTCGGTCGATTAACCCAGCGGCGACCACGCAGGTGATATTCACAGGCGGTTGGGCAGAACCTATCAAAGAAGCAGAAGCGACAAACAGTATGGCCGATCAGGGCATTGATGTGATCAACTGCCATGTCGATAGCCCTAAGGTGGTGATGGAAACAGCTGAAGAAAGAGGGCTGTATACGGTGGGCTACCATGCCAATCAAGCGCCACTTGCGCCTACGGGCTATCTGACCGGGGCTGAGTGGGACTGGGAAAGTATCTACACCGCTTTAGGTCAGCAGTTTGTAGAAGGTAAAACGCTGATGGCAGGAGATATCGACCATGTTTTGAGAGGTGGGCTGGCTGAAAATTTCTGTAAGCTTTCGCCCTATGGCCCGGCGGTTACCGCAGAAGCACAGGCAGATGGGGAGGCGGCCAAGGAAGCTTTAGTAAATGGTGATCTGGTGATCTATAAAGGTGAATTAGATAGCAACGACGGAGAAGCTATCCTTGCCGCTGACGAAGAGTATGAACAACAGAATATAGAGCTAGAGAAAATGGACTGGCTAATCGAAGGTGTTAAGGGCAGTGTGGGCAGCTGATGAGTTATTCGCCACCACCCGCTTCAAGGCAGGCTTCGGATCTAGGCACAACTGAGCCCAGAGATAATGGCCCTAAAGATAACGGGCCAAAAGATAATGAGCCAAAAGAGAGTGGGTTTCTTTGGCTGCGATCGCTAGAAGCTATTGTTCTACCCATTGCGGCACTTTTAGTCGCGCTGCTAATTTTCGGTGGGTTTTGTGCGCTAGCAGGCGCTGACCCAATTGGGGTCTATCGCTCTATTTACAAAGCTGCTTTTGGTAGCTGGAGTGCGTGGCAAAATACGCTGATTAGAGCGTCGCCGCTGATGCTAACGGCGCTATGTACCCTGCTGCCCGCCCGGTTGGGTCTAGTCATCATCGGCAATGAGGGCGCTCTGGTGATGGGCGGTCTAGGGGCGGTTTTGGTCGGTCTGGGCTTAGGCGATGCGTTGCCTGCTGGGCTGGGGCAGATGACGATGGCGATCGCAGGGATGGTGTTTGGCGGCGCGTGGATTATGTTAGCGGGGGCATTGCGGCACTATCGCGGCGTCAATGAGACGATCAGCTCGCTGCTGCTGAACTATATTGCGATCGCCTTTCTAAAGCATCTCGTAGAAGGTCCTTTGCGAGACGCCAACTTTGTTACCAAACCCTCTTCTGCCGAACTCGATCCGACCCTTTGGCTAGGCACCTTGCCCGGCACTCGCATTCATTTCGGCTTGCTCTACGGCCTGATTATCTGCATTCTGGCCTACATCTTGATCCAAAGGACCACCTTTGGCTTTGCCACCAGAGTCACTGGCAGCAACATCAGAGCCGCTAAGATTGCTGGGCTTCCGGTCGGTAAACTCACCTTAGCCATCTGCTTTCTAGGCGGCTCAGCCGCTGGACTCGCCGGCATGATAGAAGTCGCCGCCGTCCAGAAACGAATCAACGAATCTCTAGTTTCTAACTATGGCTATGCTGGCATCCTAGTAGCCTTTGTCTCTAGGCAAAACCCACTGGCTACTATTCTAGTGGCCATACTGCTGGGCGGCATTTTAGCCAGCGGCGGTATTTTACAGCGATCGCACAATCTGCCCGATGCCACTGTCCTTGTCTTTCAAGGAATCGTTTTCCTCTGCGTTCTCTTCAGCGACTCCCTCTACGGAAAAATCCCCTACTTACGATCCACTACTAGATAAGACATTCATCATAATCCACTCTTCGAGAACGCTAAAGACAAATGAGAAAGACAAAGCTCTAAATCATCGATTGTCCCTTCATCCTTCTTCTAAATGTCTCCTTTCCTTACTCTCCTCATTGGTATTCTAGCTGGCACCCTGCGCGGCAGTGCTCCTTTTCTCTTTGTCAGCCTAGGAGAATGCATCACAGAAAAGAGCGGGAAAATTAATCTCGGGTTAGAAGGCACGCTGCTGATGGGCGCGATGTCTGCCTATGGCGTTTCTTATCTCAGTGCGCCCACCGTAGGAGAGTTTTGGGCACCGTGGTTAGGGGTCGCCGCCGCTGGCATCTCTGGAATGCTGTTAGGCGTGATTCACGGGTGGCTTTCACAGCAGCGGCGAGTCAATGATGTTGCCACTGGCATTGCCATGATTATCCTGGGCAGCGGGTTGGCGTTCTTTTTGGGCAAACCGTTTATTCAGCCCCAGGCACCACAGCTATTGACGTTCGATCTAGGCGGCTGGAGCGATTCGTCTCAGGTGCAGTCGACGCTGAGAATTAGCCCGTTGTTTTTGATCGGAGTTGCGATCGCGCCCTTCCTACACTGGCTTTTTCGCTCTACCCGCTGGGGCCTCTACATTCGAGCAGTGGGTGACAGCCCACAGGCCGCCCTCGCAATGGGTATTTCCCCCTTCAAGGTGCGGATGCTCAGTATTATGGCAGGCAGCTTTCTAGCGGGTATTGGTGGGGCTTGTTTGTCTCTCTATTATCCTGGCGTATGGACCGAGCGCATCTCTAGCGGACAGGGCCTGATGGCCGTTGCTCTAGTGATTTTCGCCCGATGGAATCCTATTCAGTGTCTGTGGGCGTCGTTGTTATTTGGCGGCACGCAGGCGATTGGCCCCGCCTTTCAATCAATCGGAATTGATAGCTACTACTACCTATTTAATGTGGCTCCGTATGTGCTGACATTGCTAATTATGATCATTACCTGCTCTCCGAAAAAGACGCTAGCTGGCTCACCAGGCGCTTTGGGAATGGAGAATGAGGATTGACAACAGACAGAAAAGAGAAAAAGCTGGGGTCATAGATGTCGTGGGTTTATTCGTAAGGGAAAACCAATGTCTGAAACGCTAAAGCTCGCGGTCAATGGCACGCTGATGCGAGGATTGGCGCTCTGCCCAAATCTGTTGAACGTGGGTGCAACGTTTGACAGAGAATCTCAAACAGAAGCAACCTATAGGCTGTGGACAATAGACGATAGCTATCCGGCCATGATCAAAGTGCGTGAGGGCGGAGTGGCGATCGCGGTGGAAGTTTGGAACGTGCCTCTGGCTGGATTAGGGGTTGTTCTTTCTCAAGAACCACCTGGACTAGCGATTGGAAAAGTGATGCTAGCCGACGGCGAAGAAGTTCTAGGTGTGATCGCAGAACCGCTGACGGTAGAAGGGAAGAAAGAAATTACTGAGTACGGCGGCTGGCGGGCCTATCAAGCCACCTTGTAGCTGACTCAATTAGACCTACTCAACCGAACTGGCTTAACCAAACTTGCTCAACCTGACTCAATCAACCAAACGGTTTGAGCAATCTTTGAGATCCGTAGAATCACTCGTACGACAGCAATCATCGTTGATTCGTGGACTATAAGTGTACGGAGAATACTGAGTGCGAAATCATACATCTCGTTAAAAATGGAGGCAATCCGCTTCGAAAAGATACTGATAGATTCAATATGTTTAAACTCAGCGCCTCCAAGAAAACCCTACGCAAGCTGGGGCTTGGTATGGCTACGGTGCTTGTAGCTGTAGCTGCTGGAAACCAAGCTCAAAGCCATGCCCGCAGCCATACTGGGGAGATCGCAGAGATTTCTCAAAGCGATGTTCAGCGCGTCATTCAAGGTGATAGTACCCCAGGTGATATCTATATGGCGGCTGGACCAGACTGGTTGAGTATCGAGGAAAGCATAGTCGCAGAGCACAGCCGCGTTCGGCAAAATCCACAGAGCTATATTCCTATCTTGGAAGACTATCTTGCCAGTATGGACGCACAGGGTAATATTCCTGGTGGGTGCGGTCACAATTGTACGCTGCTGACGCATGAAGGGCGGCCTGCGGTCGAAGAAGCGATTGATTTTCTGCGATCGCAATCCCCCGCTGGACCTGTCAGTAAGTCCAGTCAAGTCGCCAGCGTTGCTAAAGCCCATGCTACAGACCAGGTTCACGGTGCGACAGGGCACAACGGCTCAGATGGCAGCAGTTTCTTTGACAGGCTTAACAGCTTTGGCATCCAAAGCTCAGGTGCTGGAGAAAACATTGCCTACGGTCCTACTACAGCTCGCGACGTCATCATGAGTTTGATCGTTGATGATGGCGTTCCGGGCCGAGGACATCGAACCAATATCTTCGCAGACGATTGGACAGTCGCGGGCGCGGGCTGCGGCCCCCATGCCACCTTCCGTACGGTCTGCGTGATTAACTACGTAGCTCAGTAGCGCTTGATAAGCGTTTGATAAGCGCTTGTTAGTAGTGTTTAATCATGCGCTCTAGCGATTTGCACTGCTTTTGGCAGAGTAATCGGTAAAGCGCTGAACTCAGCTATCTTGCCTAGGAAGATATCACTTAAAGAGACAATCATTCCCCCTGACGAGAGCGCAGCCTTCTAAGTACTGCGCTCTTTTTTTGATTTTCTGCGCTAGTGTCCGGCCATTCTTTGCCCAATCACTGTGATGTCAGCATCGGCGATCGCACTTTCATAAACTAGCTTGCCATCGCTGATTACTAGAATGCGATCGCACAGTTCCAACAGTTCATCCAAATCTTCACTTACCAGTAGCACCGCTACGCCACGATCACGAGCCGCTACAATCTCATCATGGATAAACTCCACTGCTGAAAAGTCCAATCCAAAACAAGGATTTGCAGCAATTAGTAGCTTAACCGACGCTGAAGAAAGCTCTCTAGCTAGCACCGTTCGCTGTACATTGCCACCAGAGAGGTTGTTGATCGGCGTTTCGACAGAAGGCGTTTTGACCGAAAAGGTTTGAACTAACCCTTGAGCCATTTTGCGAATTTCTTTAAGCACTAGCCACCACTGCCATCGCGCTTGAGGCGGCTGATCAAAGGTTCTAAGCGACATATTTTCGGCTACGCTCATTCCAGGCGCACAGGCATTCTTCAAAGGCTCTTCGGGCAGGGCATAAACCTGATGGCGAAACATTTCAGCCCGAGTCGCTCCGTAAGGCTCTCCATTGACAGTAATAGTGCCTTTGACTCGCGATCGCTGCCCGGAGAGCACCTCCACTAGCTCCTTTTGACCGTTACCAGAGACACCTGCAATCCCCACAATCTCGCCACTATTGACCGTCAGGTTGATGCCATCAACCGCGACTAACCCATTATCTCGGTGAGCCTTGATACCTTTGAGCGATAGGGTAGGCATACCGACGGGGGTAGATTTGAAACCACTAGTATTCTGAATACTTGAATCCTGAACACTGCTAGCCCCGCGCGCGTGAGTAGAAGATTTAAAATTAGTAGAATCTTGAGTACTGTTTGATGTTTCTTGTACAGCGGCTTTTTGCTCAACAGTTTGAGCGACTTTAGATTGAGTGACCCTAGCTTCGCCTAGCATCATCCTTGACATATCTGAGACAGAAAGCTCGCTGACCTGACCTTGGCCAACCCGCTCACCTTTACGCAAGATAGTCACCTCGTCGGCGAACGACAGCACTTCCTTGAATTTATGGGTAATCAACAAAATGCTAAGCTTGCCTTTGATCACTTCTTGACGCAACAGACCTAGCACTTCATCTGCTTCTGCTGGTGTCAGCACCGAAGTAGGCTCGTCTAAGATCAGAATCCGATGCTTCAGATAAAGCTGTTTTAGAATCTCTAGCTTTTGCTTTTGTCCCGCCGCTAGTTGAGCAACTGGCGTTTTTAGATCTATTTGGAAAGGAGAATTCTCTACAAAGGTTTCCAGCGCTAAAAGCTCTTGCTTCCAATCTATGACCAGTGGCGTATCGTAGCGAGAAAGCACTAAGTTTTCGGCAACGCTCATCGAAGGCACAGAGGTAAAGTGCTGATAAACCATCCCAATCCCGTTGGCATGAGCGTCTTTTGGACTTTTGATCGATTGAGCTTGATCGCCGATGTACACCTCGCCCGCTGTCGGCTGATAGAAGCCCATCACGCACTTTACCAGGGTGCTTTTGCCTGCACCGTTTTCCCCCAAGAGGGCGTGGATCGTACCAGGCGCTAACGACATGGACACGCGATCGAGAGCGACAAAGCGACCGAAGCGTTTTGTCATATCCACTACTTTCAACGCCTGTGGTTTCTCTGGCACTAGTTCTGGCACCAGTTCTGTCGTGGATTCTAACGTTTTGTCTGAGCTTACCTCTGTAAATGCCATTTGCTTACTAGTCCTTCAGCGCCTGAATCAAATCGCTAGATTGGGCAACAGCGCCAAAGACGCCGCCCTGCATTTTTATCATCTTAAGCGCAGCGAGATAGTTGCCATAGTCTGTTGCACCTGTACAGTCGGATAACACTAGGCACTCATAGCCGCGATCGTTGGCCTCGCGCATGGTTGTATGAACGCACACATCTGTTGTAATTCCTGTGAGGATGAGATTTTGAATCTTCTTACGACGCAGCAACAGATCTAAGTCGGTCGCGAAGAAAGCCCCTTTACCCGGCTTGTCGATAATAGTTTCTTCGGATAGCGGCGCTAGCTCCGGGATAATTTCCCAGCCAGCTTCACCTCTGACTAGGATGCGTCCACACGGGCCAGGGTCGCCGATGCCAGCGCCAATTTGTTGCGATCGCCACTGCTTGTTTTCGGGCAGGTCAGATAGATCTGGTCGATGTCCTTCTCGGGTATGCATAATCGTATAACCTAGCGGCCTCATCACACCTAGCAGCTGCTGCAAAGGCTTAATTGGGGCGCGAGTCAGCGATAGGTCGTAGCCCATCTTATCGACATAGCCATCCTTTCCGCAGAAGTCGGTTTGCATATCAATAATCATCAGCGCCGTATTCTCAGGTCGCAAATCGCCATTAAAAGGATAAGGATAGGGGTCTGAATTGACATAGCATCCCATAGTCAAGCAGCCTAAAGTAATCGTTCAGTAGAGCTAATCCAGCGCAGGATATCACAACATGAATAGCATTCTGACTGTTGCTAAGACTGTTCACAGCGGACGAGTTGAAAGTTTACACTCAGACGTGGGCATATAGCACGGTACGTCACGCATCAGCTAGACTACTCACTATCTGACTCTTCCAACTGCTGCAAGCAGCTTACGACCGACAATACCGGCACAGATGAATTCAAAAAACCTTGAGTATCGCGGGTCAAGATAGCATCAAGCCTTTGAACCACAGCGCAGGCAATCTGAACTGCATCCTCGAAATCAGCAGAACCTGAGCTGAGAGCAGTTTCTAAGATCCGACGATCCACAGAGCAAATCTCCATTGCTGTCATTGTCTCTGAAACTGCTTGCCGTGCTTGTTCGATACTGCTTGTGTGCTTCCGAGCGATGTAGAAAATATCTGTAAGTGTTGTAGCTGTAGCGTAACCAGTGATCTGATTGGATTTAATAACTCGAAACAGTCGCTCTGCGTCTTGAAAGAAAGGCTCTCTTTGCAATAGAAAGTCTAGAAGGATATTGGTATCAATCAAAACTCTCACTGAAGATACTTCTCCATGCGTCTCTCTTCCAACATCGCGGCTACTTCTTCATCAGTAGGCGCAGGCTGCTCTGTTTTTAATAATCCTCTCATCCGTTGAATTGCACCGGAGCGCTCAGGCTGAACAGTAGCCGTATCTTGCAATGATTCAACGATGGCAGAGATCAGCGTAAGGCGATCACCAGGCGTTAACTCTAAGACTTTTGCTTTTAGATCTTGCGGCAACATAGATTGCTCCTACAGTCGAGGGGATCTCTACCTCCAGTATGAACAATCTTATTCATAATCACCAGAGAAACGATCAATTAACTGCTAATTCATCCACTTCTATGTAGTGTTATGGTTCTCACTCAGTACTGAGAACCTTTGTTGAAGAAACGTAGCTCGGTCGGTTATCTCAGGCTGGCTCGTTCCCCACTTTCAACTCTTAACTTACACAATGAGCTGCCAAAACAAGATGGTGAAGCCCAAGGTAATGCTGTGCTGCGGCATGAGTTTCAGCCAGGACTGACGGCCTATCTTTTGGGTCAAGATGATGCTGAGACCAGCACCGAAGAGCAGAGAAGTGCCTTGCAAAAATGCGATGACGGCAGGATGAGCGGCTAGTTCGAGGCCCACAGCAGGCTGACCGATGGTTGCCCAAAAGACTGGAATAATCTGTCCTCCTTCTGACAAACCGAGCAGTAGATAGTGGGACAGACTTGCCAAAAGAACGAGCGGCAGATAGCCATAGGCTAGTGTGAGAAAGTCGCGAGTGGCTCCAGTCCCCTGAAACTGAACGCGAATTCTATCGACTAGCAGCGCGATCGCCCCCGGTAAAAATAGAGCAGCGATAGAGGCGATCGCATGTCCCCAAAAGCTTTCTAGCAGCGCGGTATCTCCAAATACCATCGTCGTTAGCTGCGGCAGCCGATGCAAATAGACAGCGCCTAGCAGAAGCAGCAGCAGCGCCACCTCATAGCTAGTCGGCTGGTGGGTCGTCCATAGCTCCATCCCCGGCGGCCTAAGATTTAGCGCCACTGACTTGTGTGGACAAGCCTTTAGACAGGTCATGCACAAAACGCAGTTGCGATTATCGCTGAGCTGGGCCGGATGAGAATAGATTGGGCAGCCTCCTGTTTCTTGCCCTTCGCCCTCAGCCGGACCACCCTTGTAGCAGTGATAAGTATTGCAAGTCGCTGAGCATATTCCCTGCTGGGCGCGAAGCTCGACTATTGAAAGCTTGGCAAATAGGCCATTCATGCCCCCTATCGGGCAGAGATAGCGGCACCAAAAACGCCGCTCGAATAGAACAGAACAAACAACCGCGCCAGCGGTGATAATCAGCAATAGCCAGCCTGAAAGATAGGCCGTATTCTCTAGGTTCCAAAGCTCTTCCCACAGTAAAATCAGCGCGAACCCTGCATAGAGAATCCACCCACCCCAGCGCTCAGCCCAAGTCCTAGGCCAGCCCTGAAGCTGACGTGGCCAGACTATCAAAGAGAGCTTTTGAGCCACCTCTCCGTAGATCATGAAGGGGCAAACCGCGCACCACAGCCGACCGACAAACGGAAAGCTAATCAAGACCAGCGGCCACCACCACGCCCAAAAGAAATTCAGTGCGAAATTAGTATCGCGAGTTTGCGGCCCCCACATCAAGACAGCAACAACAATAGGATAAAACCATAGCGTAAAACCATAGTTGATCCGATCGGGCCACCAGGGACTTAGCAGAAACTTCCGTAGCGTCGGATAGCCCTGTAAAAGATCGAACCGAAAGCGACGCTTTTCATTTTCTTCGGCCCAGAAGACTTCTTCGGTAAGAATATGGCCTTCTGACTGATTGACTGCGCGCTCTACCATGCTTTCTAGCTCGGTCAGATTGCCGGGAAAGTCATAGCTTTGCAGGCGTCTAAGGGCGGCTGAATCAAGCTTAACTTTACGCCGTTTGCGCTGGCGGCACAGCAGCTGGGCAAAGTAGGTGACTAGCGCTTCGATATCAGCTTTGCGAAGACGCAGTGGCGGCACCTTTATTTGCATGGCGCAACGCTTCGCTACTTCGGGTAAGGCTTTCTCGGCCACCACTAGAATCCAAGCGGCACTATGCCGTAGCTCGGTGGGTGCTTCGCCCTCTCTAGCGACGGGCTGGTATGACCCTTCTGCCAGCAGAGACAGAATCGGCTCTTTTAGCTGTTCGTCTAGATCTTGAATGTTGTTGAGCAAAAGTGTGCCAGCGCCTAGCCATTCGAGCAAACCGGGCTGGCTATCGCCTCGACCAAAGAGATCTTGCGATCGCAGACTCTCACAGTCGACTTGAACCATCGGCTGTTTTTTATTGGCCGATCCAAAGTGAATGAGGGCAGCTAGATTGTCTTTGTTCAGTCCTGGCTCGCCAAAAATCAGCACGGGAGGTCGTCGCTCGCTGCTCTTTTCTTCTATATCCGTAGCGATAGGAACAGCCTCTAGACTGGTCGCATCTCTGACATTCTGCCTAAGCCGACTGGCGTAGCGACTACGGCCTACTACACCGCGCTCGACTCTAGTGAGTAAATAAGGTCTAAGCGCCTGCTGACGTTCTTGCTCGTAGGCTAACTGCTCTGAAACATCTTCTAGACAGGTAGCGAGAAGTTTAGACAGTTCCTCATTGAGTTCAGGATATTCTTGAGCTAGCTGCACAAAGCGAGATTTCTCTAATTTCCATAAGAGACACTCTGTCTGCGAAACAACTGTTTTAGTGGCAGCTTTTTCTAATAAAAGAGCCTGTAAGTGCAATACCTCGCCAGGATGCAGCTCTGCGGTTACAGCTTGACTGGAGCGGCGGGTACGATAGCTTTCGAGCTGGCCGGATCTGAGGATATAGAGGGCGTCAGGTTCAGTATCTTCTAGAATTAGACGACGATTGGCAGCAAACGGAACTTTGTGAAGGCAGGGCGCGATCGCCTCTACCAAAGCCAGCGGCAAATCACGAAAGATAGTCTCCGTTCGTAGCCAGTCAATCTCTTCTGATGAGAGACCTAGACCTAGCGACTCCGCTGCATCATCCGGTGAGGTAGGGTGCGAAGAAACATCCATAAGCGTCAGAACCCCTGCGACAAACTTCCTCATCTGAACTTAGCGCAGAATAGATGCCTGTATCAGGCATCGTTAACAAAGATAGAGATACATAGCGCGGGCGGGAAGTATAGGCTGTGTCATCTAAATCGCTATTTTTCTTAAAAAAGATGACATTGGAGTCCCAAGGCTCTACTGCCCAACGCCTAACTCCTATGAAAAATACCTTCCTCTCAGCTTTTTCTCTACGGAATCAGCCAACCTCAGATAAGCGCTTCAATCTACTCCGTAATTTCTCAATTGTTAGCATTAGCGGATTTGCGATCGCGGTTCTTCTATTAGCTGCATTTTATCGGCGGCAGGCGCAGCAAGATCTGCTCCGTTCAACAGAGGAAGGGAACGTAGCTATTACTCACGTTTTATCTGATGCGCTTTTACCGACATACAGAAAATACCTGTACACCATACGCCTGCTAGATAATGAGACTCTTCTATCCGACCAAACCGTTCGCACAATTAACCAAAAGGTAGTAGATGCCGTTGACAATTCGACCATCCAGAAGATTAAAATCTTTGATCTCAATGGGCGAGTCATCTCTTCAACAGATGCTTCTCAAATAGGTCAAGATAGCAGTGAATCTCCTGGGTTTGTAGCTGCAAAATCTGGTCAAGTGGTCAGTCAGATAGGCCATCGTGATAGCTTTCAGGCAATCAA
Organism: cf. Phormidesmis sp. LEGE 11477; assembly: GCF_015207105.1. GTDB lineage: Bacteria > Cyanobacteriota > Cyanobacteriia > Phormidesmidales > Phormidesmidaceae > Phormidesmis. The sequence goes on along the minus strand of NZ_JADEXO010000011.1, from coordinate 52,614 downwards.
TCAAGAAATCACAGATAGGTATCTGCTCTCCAGCTACCTTCCAATTCGAGCGGAGAAAGATGACAACATCATCGGCGTATTCGAAGTGTATCGCGATGTTACCCCACTACAGCAGCATATCTATCAAACTCAGCGGGTAATCGTGTTAGGTAGCGTGTTGATTCTATCGGGACTCTACGCTGTTTTATTTTTGTTTGTTCGTAGGGCAGACCGTCTGCTCGACCACCAGTATCGAGAAGTACTTGCCTCTGAGGGACGCTATCGGCTACAGACAGATGAATTAGAACAAGCCTTAGCTAATCTAAAGCAAACCCAGTCGCGGCTAATTCAGAGCGAGAAGATGTCTAGCCTTGGTCAGCTCGTAGCAGGCATTGCCCATGAAATCAACAATCCAGTCAGCTTCATCTCCGGGAATATCTACCCAGCGGCGCAATATGTCGACGAGCTTCTAGCATTATTAAAGCAGTATCAAATCGAACATACAGCCCCTTCTGAGACTGTTCAGGAGATGACAGAGGATCTAGACTTAGCATTCCTAGCCGAAGATTTTCCTCGTCTGCTCCAATCAATTCAAATGGGTAGTCAGCGAATCAAACAAATTGTAGCTGCACTCAGAACGTTCTCTAGGTTGGATGAGTCAGAGCGTAAGCCAGCCGATCTTCAAGCGGGAATAGAAAGCACTTTGATGATCTTGCAGCATCGCTTGAAAGAACAGTGCCTGAAAGATCGCTCGGTTAGACCGCCAGTAGAGGTCGTTAAAAACTTTTCCCCGCTGCCTTTGGTAACCTGCTCAGTGGGGGCGATGAATCAGGTCTTCATGAATATTCTAATAAATGCTATTGACGCCTTAGATGAGTATCACATCAACCAAAATAAAGTTCGACCGGCAGAAGGAACAATAGCAGAAGGAACAATAGAAAAAGCAATAGAAAAAACAGATAACCAAACTGAGCTAGCGGCTGAATGGACGCCTCAAATCACAATCTCGACTGAGCTCTCAAGTACACAAGAAGCTGTGATTACGATTACCAATAACGGCCCTATCATTCCTGAGAATATTCAAGAAAAAATATTCGATCCCTTTTTCACAACCAAACCTGTGGGTAAGGGCATCGGTCTGGGGCTTTCGACTAGTCACACTATTGTGACGCAGCAGAACAAAGGTCGCCTACTGTGTGTGTCTACGCCGGAGGCGGGTACTCAGTTTATTATCAAGCTGCCGCTATCCTAGATTTACCAGTCGCTTGTAAGCAGTGGCCAAGGCCGTATCGTCGCCAACATTTCCAGGGAAAACAACCACTGGCAAATCAACGAACTGAGGATGATCTGAAGGCGTCGTCACGACAGAAACGCCTGGAATTACCTGGCCTAACAGTCTAGCAGAGGTCAACGCCAGCCCTTTACTAAGCGTGTTGTTTGAAGTGATGCCCCCTTTGCTAATTAGAAAGCCAATGTCTTGCGGCAGCGCCTGCACTACCTCGACTAGCAGCGCTGAAATCGCCTCACCAAAAGCCAGTCGAGTTTGCGAATTGTCAAATGTCAGCTCTGTTCGACTAGTGTAGATAACGGGTGTTTTGCCTTTGCTGTGTGCGTTTTCGATCTCTTTGACGACAGCGTTCAATAGCTGATCGTGCGCCGTATCTGGACTATCTTTTAGCTGCGAAACATCCACTTCTACGCCCACCGTATCGGTCGTATTTAAGAGAGCTTCTAGCTGACGAGTTGTTTTTTTGACGTGGGAACCGACGATGACTGCCCCGGCTGAAGCATGGGTGAGCTGATACATTTCTTCGGGGGCAGTTGGCTGCGGCGGCAGATTCGCCAAGGACGTCAGCAGACTAGCGGCGCTGCGAAATAAGAACTTTTTACCCTGGGCAGCGGCGGCCAATAGGTCTTTGGCGAACTGATCTAAATCGCTTTGCCTTTCGCCATCAACAGCTACGCAGCGATTGCCCTTTAGCTTCAGCAGTCTGTCTAAACTGCCCTGACGGATATCTTCTAGGGTGAACTGTTCTACTTCGTCAGCAGATATTTTGCCGTTTGTTTTTTCTTCTACGTAGTCGGGTAGATAGCTGGTGCTGTAGCCAAACACAGAATCTTTGGCAAATTCTGTATCGTGGGTAGGAATGCGCTGGCCGTCGGACTCGATATAGTGAGTGCCGCCGACAGTCACTCTACCGGCCTCAAAGAAGGTCGGCGTGAGAAAATGAGCGTCGAAGGGCCCTAGATGCTCGGCGATGACATTGGTCTCGATGGGATAGTGTCCGCGTAAGGTAGAGTCTGAGCGACTGACCACCAAAAAGTTAGTGGTGTCGGTCTGAGCTAGGGCCTGTTTGAGATTGTCGCAAACTTCGGTAGTGACAGCGGCAGCGGCCTCTGGAGTAAGTGATCGCGTGTTGGTCAGCACAAAGAAGATCGGCGAAGGATCTTGCAGGCCCAAACAGAGCGTGTCGACATTCCACTTCAATAGCAGCAGGCAGCTATGTACTGTCTGCGAACCCGTCGGGTCGTCATCTAAAACAATAATTTTAGGCGTGTCTTGGGCTGTCTCTGGGGTCGTCATCACCTATGCCTCCAACAGCGCTTGCGCCCGCTTAGCAATGCTATCAGCCGTCAGCGAGTTCAGCGTAAAGAGCTGACGAGCACTGGCGGCTGTTTCACCTCGCTTCCAAGAAAGCACATCACGCGGCGCACTGCTTCTAAGCATCAAAGGTTCTACCGTCGCACTCGATCCGCCCGTAACGCCAATCAGCGCGTCTCCATCGAACAGTTCGTTAAATTCCGCGTCGCTCAAAAAGTCTCCGTCTGAGTAAGCGCAGCTTTCCCAAGCAACATCGCTAGGGCGATACAGCCGCCTGGGGCTAACGATGCTAATCACTTTACTGCCGATGCCGCGCTCGTTTAGCGCAGTCACTGCCTCTAATACCGGAATCAGCATCATATCTCCGACTACGCCGAAGACAACTGTTCTTTCTCCCGGCGTTTCTTGCAGTTCAACCGCACCTTTTTCTAGGGCCATGCGGGTTTGTTCAAAGGTAGTGCGAATCGGCAGCGGTGACTTGCTAGCGGTGATGACCACGCCCTTGTTTTTAGTCGCGATCGCCCACTCATAGCAAGCTTGGATGCTGTTAGCGTCGGTAGGAAACAGTGGAAAAATATTGCCGTTTTTCATCATTGCGGCAAAGTAGTTCTCGATCTCTGGGCGCTGATGAGTCCAGCCATTGCGTCCCTGCTCTAGCGCCCCTGCCGTGAATAAACAGACTGTAGACGGTGTGGGCCTACGCAGCTCGGCCATGGCCTGAGTAGTTGTCTGCCAAATCGGCAGGCCGTTGATGGCAAAAGATTCATAAGAGCACCACAGACTGCGTGCGCCCATCAGCGCCTGCGCCGCTGCAAGCCCAGCACAGGCATCCTCACTAAGCGGCTCATAGACCTGACCTTTTGGCCCTTGAAAATAAGTATCGTCTTTGGTGGGGTGAATGATCTTCAGCGCCTGGTTGATGTTGTTGATGCCAGAGGCCGCATTGCCGTCAGCATTGGCGACAATAAAGTTCGGATCTTGCTGACCTACATGGGCCACCAATACCCCCATTGCGGTCGTCGCCACCTGTTTGTTGTCTTCACCCAGCTCGAACTCATTGAGCGGCAAAGCGCCTAGCTCAGACAGCGGCAGCTCGGATTCAGTCACAGCGGTTTTAGCGCCCGGCCCACCGTGAGAGCGAGCAAAGTTTTCTCGAACCAGCGCCCAGCCTTCAGGTGGCAGCGCTCTAGCTTTTAGCGCACTGATGATGTAGTCCTTGTCTAAGCTGTCGCCAGCGTAGAGATTGTGGGATTGGGAACCTCTTTTATGAACGCCTGCCCCCTTCAACTGCTTGACAATCAAAACCGTCTGAGTGCCGCCCAATGCCGATTTCGCAGCGGCGTCTGTGGCTTCTAAAATTGCCTGAGTGAAAGTGGTTCGCTGCTTGTCAGAAAAGGCAGTACTGTCTACATAAGCCCCCTCCTGATTGGCATCGTCGTATTCTTTGGCATCGATCAAGATGACTTTGGCAAAGCCGTTACCACTCCAGTAGCTGGTCATCTGCTCGTTTGTGTAGGTCGAAACGATGCTGTGATGCTCTTGAGAAAAGCCATTCCAAACGAGAATAGGGAGATAGTTGGTGACATCAGGGTAGATCGTGTTGAAGTGGCCAAAGCTACTCATGATGTAGGGTTCACCGAGCCCCCCGTCTCCGATCGTCACCGGGAAGAGCTGGTCAGGGTGAAGTTTGGCGGCGGCCATAGCGAAGTGCTGTCCTTGACCTAGCGGACCCGCTGGGCTGAGCAAGCCGGGAATTTGACCAGAGAGGTGACCGAGTAGACCGTGGGTTTCTCTGAAGCGATCGCCGAGCTGTTTGACAGTTTTGATATCCATTTGTTCTAGAGAGGTATCTAGAAAAACGGTGCTGTAGAAGCCAGGCGCATGATGGCCGACTTCAGTAATCAAATTTTTGTAGCCCAGCATGATTAGCGAAGCAATCACATCGGCAATGCTGGCAAAGCCGCCGGGGTGACCAGATTGTTTGCTCGCGGTGATGTGCAGCGTCAGGTAGCGTAGGGCATCGGCGGCCAGGCGGGTTTGGTAGACGGCGGCAGGGTCTGTGGGGGATGCGATCGCCTGCTTTCCTTGGGCGATCGCCGGGGTCTTTCCGTATTGCTCAAAATCAGAAGTTGGCGACCCAAAATGCTGAATGCCTTCGCAGAAGTTAGGGATAGAAACAGCTACCGTCATGAGAGAATCCTTGGCCTACACAGTCATAATACTGGTCATGATACAGACTGCGGAAAGCGAAAAATCTATGTTTTCCTAGCTTCTACATAGAAAGAAGTCTACTGAAAACGTTCAAAGCAGTTAGAAAGAGCAGCCTTAAAGCAGCCCCCTTAGAGCAGCCAGAGAGCAAAGCTATATGAGGATAAAGCTATCGCCGTTCACCCGGCAAAAGGATATTCAGCACTAGCGCGCAGATTCCACCCGTCGAGATACCAGACCCGAAGATATTCTGCACTAAGGGCGGCAGACCCACTAAAAAGTCTGGATCAAACGTTACGCCTAAGCCTAAGCCTAGAGAAGTTGCTAGTATCAAAGTCTCTCTTCTACCTAGCTCGATAGTAGAGATGATCTTTATCCCAGCGGCGGCTACGCTACCAAACATTAAAATTGTGGCTCCGCCCAGTACAGGCTGTGGAATCGCCTGCAATATGCCGCCTACGATTGGGAACAGTCCTAACAAGGCGAAGATGGCGGCGATGAAGTAGCCAACGTAGCGACTGCCAATTCCGGTGAGCTGAATAACGCCGTTGTTTTGACTAAAGGTGGTGTTGGGAAAGCAGTTGAACATGCCTGCGATCGCAGAATTAATCCCGTCGCCTAGCACACCGCCCCGAATTCGATTGAAATAGATCTTTCCTTTGATCGGCTGACCTGTTACCACAGAGGTGGCCGTCAGATCACCAATCGATTCAATTGTAGTAATCAGATAGAGAAAAGCGAATGGGATAAAGGCGGCAAAGTTGAACCCAAAGCCATAGCGAAAAGGTTGAGGCAGGGCGAACAAAGACAAAGAGCCAAGACTGCTAAGATCAACAATGCCTAAAAAGATGCCGAGGATGTAGCCAACAATCAACCCAATAGCAATAGAAGCCATTCTCAAAAAAGTGTTGCCGCTGCTGTTGAGAATTAAGATAATAGCCAGCACAAACAAAGAAAGAAAAATATTTTGAGCGCTGCCAAACGTCTCATTAGTTTTAGCTAGTGCCCCGCCACCCATCGCTAGTATGCCAGCGTTGGTCAGCGTTAAGCCGATCAGCATCACCACTGTCCCGGTGACTAGCGGCGTGATGATTCGGCTGATGATCTCTAGGAACTGACTAAAGATCACTTCAATAAATGCACCGACAAAGCACAGTCCGAAGATGAGACCTAGCGCTTCGCTCGACGTTGCCCCGCCTGCTGTCGCCGCTAGCCCTGCGCCAATAATCGGCCCAATAAAGGCAAAGCTGGTGCCCTGAATGCTTAATAAACCAGACCCAACTGGTCCAATTCTTTTGGCCTGAATGAAGGTGGCAATGCCTGAGACAAATAGAGACATGCTGATGATATAGGCTCTATCTTCTGGCGGTAGATCTAGTGCGCCGCCAATGATAAGAGAGGGGGTGATGATACCAATAAAGCTCGCTAGAACATGCTGAATAGCGGCAAAGATTGCCTCCCTAACTGGCGGTCTATCTTCTAAGCCGTAGATCAAATCCGTTGGAACTGCGATCGCAGGGACAGGCGGCAGATCGGCGACGGTTTCATCTGGAGTTTCGACAAATTTGTTTGGTTGGCTCATCGGACACCTCTCCTAGTGTTCCAAGCTAGTTTTGCTTAGCACGTATGCTTTGGCATATCACGCCAATTGCAGCGCGTTGATTACAGAGCCATTATGAGGAAACCACGAAACCGAAGTGTGACAGACGATACATTTTTCGGGTTTCCTTGCTGATAGCTTAGCTCCCAATATAGTGTGGGTTGTGAGTTTTAAGCATGCAGTTGCATTTATTAGTTTTTGAAAATCTAAAACGAATCAAATTTTCTTTTCAGGTCTTATTATTTTTGGCTATTTATGATGGAGCTTCTATCCACGTAGCTAAGGCCAGTGATGCGATAGAAAGTACTAATGTAGAAAGTATTACTACTCTCGAAGCAGTGAGCACCACCGTAGAGGGTGAAGGCAATGCTTTAGAACACACTGCTTTAGAAGATATTGCTTTAGAAGAAGCTGATACTACAAAGTCTTTCAATACTGAATCTACAACAGAAGGGTTACACTCCGACAGGGAACAGACCACAACGCTAGAGAAGACACAAACGCTTGTCGTAGACAACAATGTTGTAGAAAGCAGTGAAGTTGACATCGCTCAGATCATTACCGTTTCTGAACTATCCGACGTAGAACCTGACGACTGGGCTTATATAGCGCTTCAGAGACTAGTAGAAGAATATGGCTGTCTAGAGGGCTACCCCGATCGCACTTTTAGGGGCGATCGCGCCATGACTCGCTACGAGTTCGCCGCCGGGCTCAATGCCTGCCTCGACGTCATATCATTCGGCCTCATGACCGATGTCGATCTGATTGAACTCGAACGACTACAAGAGGAGTTTGCTACAGACCTAGAAGCCGTACGTGCCCAGGTAACTGACCTAGAAGCAGATGTTGCAGAGCTAGAGGCCAATCAGTTTTCAACCACGACCAAGCTCAGCGGTAGCGTGTTTGCTTACTTGAGCTACGCCGTAGCAGGTGATGATGTTTTGTCCGAACGGGCGATCGCAACCAACCCCTTTGCCGGCGGACGCGACGTCGATGGCAACCCCCTAGTTCAATCGATCGAAAGCGATATTCAGCCGACCTTTGGTTATTTGACCTGGCTAGATCTGACCTCTTCTTTCACCGGGCAAGACCGCTTGCAAATTCAGATAGCGGCGGGCGATGCCACTTCAGCGGCCAACAACTTCACCTCAGCCGGACTGTTCAACACCTATGGCACGCCCTTCACGCTCTCTAGAGTGATTGAAGATGATGAACCCGTCATCCGAGAAGTGTTCTACTCCTTCCCGGTCGGCAAGCGGCTTTCTTTTACGATCGGTCCTCGGGTCAACTGGTACAGACACTTTGACAACAACCGTTTTACCTTTTTCAAAACGGGTGCCAACAGCTTCAACTCTAGTGGCGGTACGCAGGTCAACGCGGTAGATAGAGGCGCAGGCGTAGTGGCTGAAATCGATCTGGCGAGATGGGCCGATCTGCGAGTGGGTTACCTCGCTGAGAATACAGAATTCTTATCAGGGCCGAGATCTTCTAGCGACCCGCAGCGTGGTCTGTTTGGTGGGGCAAACACGTTGACCGGGCAGCTCGGCATCTATCCCACCGACGATATTAATTTGAGATTCTTGTACACGCGCTCGAATCTAGAGGCCAATCAGTTTGGCATTGTCGGCGGCGCAGTCAGTGAGCCGCTGTATGGCCTGGCCGATGACGGCGAAGGCGGCCCTTTGAACAACGCCACTGCGGACACATTTTTGTTCAATTTCGACTGGCTAGTGACTAAGGGATTTGGCCTGTTTGGCCGCTATAGCTACGGCAGCACCAATCTAAACCCGTCGACAGCAGGACGTGAAGGCGGAGATGTGAATGCTCAGTCAATTCAAGCTGGAGTAGCATTTCCAGACTTGTTCAAACCTGGCGCGCAGGCAGTTGTTTCCTATCTGCAGCCTTTTGAAGTCTTAGACGGAGAGGAATTTTTAATCGCTGGCGGTGGCGATGGTGCGATCCAAAGAGAAGTCGAAGTAACCTATCGCTATCCGGTATCGCCTAATCTAGCAATTATTCCTTCTCTCTACTGGGTGATGAACGCCAACAACTTTGAGGAAAATCCCGATCTTCTCTTTTTCAATTTGCAGGCACAGGTGTCTTTTTAGACTGCTTTGGCTTCCTTTTAACTTGTTCGTCTATTAGGGCAGCGCGCTACTCGTGGGTATAGACCCTTTAGATGTGGAGAATGCAGTTTGTCTTGAGTATCCGTCTATGCAGATAATAGCTGCGCTCTAATTTAGAATGATGAGAATATCGTAAGAATAGTTTCGAGTAAATGCCGACTGATTAGCACTAAGGCTGAATAGCACTAAATGAGTAGTACTAGTCTACCTAGGTGTCTTTGAAAATCTACTAAATTCTTTTTACTTTACGGGGTCTGACATTTTCATATGGAAAATCTGAAGGTTGTTGTTGTCGGTGCGGGCATGGGTGGTTTAACAACTGCGATCGCCATGCAAAGAGCGGGCTATGAAGTAGAAATCTATGACCGCGTCAGTGAACTGCGTCCAGCAGGCGCTGGAATTTCGCTGTGGTCTAATGGCGTCAAGGTACTCAATCGGCTAGGGCTAGGGCCAGAGATTTCTAAAATCGGTGGGCCGATGCAGCAGATGGCCTACTATGCCAAATCAGGCGAATTGCTGACCAGATTTAGCCTATCGCCGCTGATAGAAGAAGTTGGCCAATCGCCTTATCCAGTCTCTAGAACAGACTTGCAGATGATGCTGTTAGAAGCGGTCGGCGAAAGCAATGTACAGCTAGGCAGGCGTTGCATTGCGGTAGAACAAAATGCTGAGGGCGCAACGGCCATTTTTGAAGATGGGCACAGAGCATCAGGTGATCTAGTGATAGGTGCTGACGGGACGCACTCGATCATTCGCACTCACGTACTAGGACACAAGCCGGAGCGTCGATATGTGGGCTATGTAAACTGGAACGGGCTGGTGCCTGCTAGCGATGATATCGCCCCGCTCGATAGCTGGGATATCTATGTCGGCAACGGTCAGCGAGCCTCTGTGATGCCAGTAGGCGGCGATCGCTTTTATTTCTTTTTCGATGTGCCACTGCCAAAAGGAACCGAAAGAGATTCTACCCGCTTCAAACCAGAACTATCCGAACACTTTGAAGGCTGGGCCAAACCCGTACAAAATCTGATTCAACAACTCGATCCTGACAAAACCAACCGAGTGGAAATTCACGATATCGAACCTTTAGAGACACTGGTCAAAGGGCGAGTGGCGCTGATCGGCGATGCGGCCCACAGCACCTCTCCAGATCTGGGCCAGGGTGGCTGTCAGGCGATGGAGGATGCTTGGACGTTGGCGAACTGTCTGCTGACAACTAGCTTGAGCGTAGAAGATGCGCTGAGTCGCTACGAGGCAAGCCGCAAGGAGAGAGTCGCAGGGATCGTGTTAGGCGCAAGAAAGCGATCTAATATGACTCACGGAAAAGAGCCTGAAAAAACTGAGCAATGGTACGCTGAGCTAGCCAAAGAAGATGGTCAGAAGATTATGAATGCGATTTCTAGAACAATTCTAGCGGGACCGATGGGGTAGGCAAGACGCTATGGAAGGGAAGCTAACTACTCACGTACTAGATACTGCAAACGGCTGTCCGGCAGCAGGGATGACTATAGAGCTGTGGAAATTAGAAGCGCAAAAACACGAGAAAGTCTCTAGCCATATCACTAATGAAGATGGCCGAACAGATGGCCCTCTATTACAGGCTGATACTATGGCTGTCGGTAGCTATGAGCTGCTGTTCATGGCAGGCCCTTACTTCGCGCAAAAAACAGATCTTCTACCTAGTCCCCCTTTTCTAGACGCTATCCCCATTCGGTTTGGCATCGCCGATTTGACAGCTCACTATCATGTCCCGCTGCTGGTCTCGCCCTGGTCTTACAGCACCTACCGAGGAAGCTAGAAGTGGTCGTCCTGGTCGCATTGTCGCTGAGTACTTTGCGCCGAATACATAGCGTCCGAGTACATAACGCCGAGCGTATAGCAATCTGTACAGAGCTTCTATACGACTCAACAAAAGGTCGTGCTTCTAGCAAGCTTGCGAAATAGAGTGCAGTCAATGAAAATTAATCTACCATTGACTAATGACTATGAACCTCAGATAATCTATTAACTATTACTTATAGACTGTGAAGTATGGGTTGCGAACTGAGGGAGACAGGATGATCTTTTTGGAAGCGTGCGTGTTCATCACCGTATTATTCGGCTTTTTCGGCATCTTGCTCAAGAAGAATTTGCTGATGAAAGTGCTATCGATGGATGTAATGAGTACGGGTGTCATTTCATTCTATGTCTTAGTAGCGGCGCGTACGGGGGTTTTTACGCCGATTGTGGCCGATGATTCGCCTGAAGGTGTCATTTATGCAGACCCGGTGCCCCAGGCGGTGATCTTGACCGCAATTGTGATTGGGCTATCCATTCAGGCGCTGATGCTAGTGGGCGTGATGAAGCTCTCAAACCACTACCCTTCTCTAAACTGTGATGAGATAGAGGAGTCAGCCGGGTGATAGAAACTGTAATGATTGCCTGGATCGCAATCCCTTTGTTTATAGGGTTTGCGGTCTATTTGCTGCCTGGTCTGGCTCGAATGCTGGCCCTGGCTATGATGCTGCTTTCTGTCTGCGTAGGTCTTTTTCAGATCGCTTTGCCTGCGCCACTGACGATACAGCTGATCGATAGCTTTGGCGTGTCGCTGCTAATCGATCAGATGAGCGGATATTTTGTGCTGCTAAATGCGCTAGTGATGATGGCTGTTGTGCTCTATTGCTGGCCGACTGACAAAGGCGCTTTTTTCTATACGCAAGTGCTGATTTTGCACGGTAGTGTAAATGCCATTTTCGTTTGTGCGGACTTTATGAGTCTGTATGTAGGTTTGGAAGTGATTGGGGTGTCAGCTTTTTTACTGATGGTCTATCCCCGCACAGACCGGGCGCTCTGGGTAGGACTGCGCTATTTGTTGATTAGCAATACGGCGATGCTATTTTATTTGCTGGGGGCGGTGCTGGTCTATCAGGCTAACCAGTCATTTGCTTTTGGCGGGTTGGCGGCTGCGCCTGGAGAGGCGATCGCGCTGATATTCATCGGACTGTTAACTAAAGGCGGCATTTTCGTCTCTGGTCTCTGGCTACCGCTGACGCATTCAGAATCAGATACGCCTGTTTCCGCCTTACTGTCGGGGGCGGTGATTAAGACGGGGGCGTTTCCGCTAGTGCGCTGTGCGCTGCTTGTCGAAGAAATCTCGCCCGTTGTCCAGCTTTTTGGCGTGGCGACGGCTATCTTAGGAACTAGCTGCGCCATTCTAGAAAAAGACACTAAGCGACTGCTAGCCTGGAGCACAATCTCGCAAATGGGATTTGTCTTGGTAGCACCAGTGGTGGCCGGGCTGTACGCGCTCAGCCACGGCCTAGCAAAAGCAATGCTGTTCTTGATTGCTGGAAATCTGCCAAGCCGTCAGTTTGAAGTGCTACAGCAATCGCCGCTGAAGCGAGAGCTGTGGGCCGGGCTAACCATTGCCTCGCTATCGATTTCTGGTTTCCCGCTGTTAGCAGGGTACGGGGCCAAGGCGCTGACGCTCGAAGCGCTGGCTGGCTGGCCGCTTTGGACACTTAGCGTGGTGGCGGTGGGCAGTGCGATCGCCTTCGCCAAATTCATATTCTTACCGTTTGCGGCTAGTCCTAAGGTTGGCGATCTCGCTGTAGCGACTAACCTGCCGGCGACTAACCTTCCCGCGATTAAGCCCTCGAAAAGTAGAACCGATGTTTGGTTTTGGGCGGCTATGCTGCTGCTGACGGTAGGACTGGTGGCGGTTGGCGGACTGACGCTAGAAGCCTACAGCGTTCAGAAGGTAGTCCAATCGCTAGGGACTATTGGGGCTGGCTGGCTGGCCTATCTGCTGATATTCAAAAAAATCAAACTAGCTTTACCTACCGCGCCCGAACGGTTTGAGCATCTAATGGGGGTTATGAGCCTAGTGCTGGTCATATTTCTATGGGGTATTTCAAGGAGGGGTGCGATATGAATAGGCTCTTTGGCTTTATTTTCAAGCTGACGCTTTGGCTGCTGCTAACCGCAGATACAGGTCCAACAAATGTCATCATCGGCGTGGCGATCGCCCTACTACTGCCGCATCAAAGTATGAAGCCGTCAGATTCCTCCAGGCCTCGCTCAGATTCCTTGAGAGAGTGGGCCAGCGAAGCTCGGCAGCTACTGATTGCGATTCCTACTGCCTATATAGAGGCGGTGGAGATGATCTTCCGGCCTCATTCGGGTGAAACCATAGGACAGATTAGGTCGAAACCAAGAAGACCACCCGCCTTAGTTTTCTTAGACGTGTTTTTGATTACCTACACGCCCAAAACAATTGTCATTCGACATGATGAGAACAACTTTTACGAGGTTCACTATGTAGAACCTCCTCGTCAGAACGGACACAGTAGGCAGGAGCAGCCATGAATGGATTGTTGATTGTGATGATTTTAGCGCTGTTGATTCCTATCGCCAGCGCCTGTCGCGACGAGGGCGTCTGGGAGCGAATGCTAGCGTTTGCCAGTATCTCTACGAAGACCTCTTTAATTGTGCTGATCATTTCAGTGCTAAGAGATGACTGGATGATTGGGCTAGCTGGCGTGCTGATTCTCAGCATGGGAAATGCAGCGGTGATGCTGCTGTCGCAAGCGTTGAGGCTATTGAAGAGTGACTGAACCAATCATGAATTTTCTCAGTTTGTTTTGTGTGGGTGTAGGGGTTGTGTTCTGGGTGTGGGGTAGCTGGCCGCTGCTGGGCGATCGCGGTATCTTGTTCAAGCTGCATGCGCTTTCAGTTTCCGATACGCTAGGGTCGATGGCCATTGTTGTTGGACTGTTGTTTCAAATTCCTAGAGAATGGCCTTTGCTGGTGCTGGCTTTGATTGCTCTTTGCGTTTGGAATACGGTTTTGGGCTACGTGCTTGCTTACTCTTGTACAGTTTGCGGTGCGGCTGGCATTAAAATTAATCCAAGTGATCCAACAGGCGGTTCTACAATAGGAGGTCTAGATGCTTGAGTATCTTTTTGAAGGTTTCTCAGAGAGCCTGATGGAGCAGAGCTATCTGCTGGCAATCGTGGCACTGATGCCGATGGTCGGCGGACTGCTGGTGTTTCAGACTAGTCCATATCAGGCGCTGATTCTAAGAGGGATTTTGGGTGCGATCGCGGCGCTTGTCTATGCTATGTTCGGCGCTGCTGATGTCGCTTTGACTGAGGCCCTAGTAGGAACAATGCTGTCGATGACGCTGTATATTGTCGCGATCTTCTCTTCTCAAAAGTCGGAACAGGAATCGAATCAGCCCTTGCCTAGCCAGACATTAGGCCAGACATCTTTGGGCCAGACATTGGAGGAATCGCCATGAGAAACCTCTATATTGCTGCTGGGATTATCCTATTTATAGAGATTCTAATTTCTCCTAGTTTTTTGCCATCGCTGACGTTAGCGGGCACCGCTGCAGACTCTACCGCGACGCTTGCCCCTTCAGTTGTTGATGTTGTTGCCCGCGAAAGTGGTGTTGCCAACACAGTTTCTGGAATTATTTTTAGAAACCGCCTCTACGACACTATTTTTGAAGTAGTCGTATTTACGCTGGCGATTATGGGCGTTCGATTCTTGCTCGCTGATGAGCAGCCCGCTAGCAACATTCGTCAGTTTACTGACTATCCTTCAATTGTATTAGCAAAGCTAGGCGCTACAATTGCGGCGCTGATTGCAGTCGAGCTGGCGATTCGAGGACACCTAAGTCCTGGTGGTGGCTTTGCGGCGGGTGTAGCTGGCGGCACCGCAATTGGCCTAGTAGTGATTGTCTCTGATGCCAAGCTGATGGAGACCATATATCAACGCTGGCGAGCATCAACGCTAGAAAAAGTTTCTGTTCTCATTTTTATTGTATTCTCAGCTCTGTCCTTGTCAGGTATCATGCCGCCAAACCTGGTGCCGCAAGGTACGCTGCTAGACGGCGGCTGGATTCCGGTATTGAATATATTGGTCGCGATCAAAGTCGCTTTGGGTAGCTGGTCTGCTGTGCTGCTGTTTATTCGCTATAGAGGGCTGCTTTAGCGCTCTTTTTCCTAAACCCTACTTCTCACCCTATGGGTCTAGTCGGAGAGTTTTTCCACTGCTTGTGACTGGCTACGACAGCAGCTCTAGGCGGCTTTGAGCCTGATGGTTTGGAAAAATCTGTGCGATCGCCTGATCATCTAGACCAAAATGTGGCCGCAGCACCGACTCTAAAACATCTCGATAGTCAGTGGTCACCGCCAAATCGCGCGACTCATATCGCTCTGATAAATCCAGCCCAGGCCACTGCCCATACACCTGCTGCCCGCGCAGCCCGCCGCCCATCAGCCAAATCACGTTGCCGTGACCATGGTCGGTGCCGGCATTGCCGTTTTCTAGCACGGTACGGCCAAACTCTGACATCACGACGACGACGGTATCTTGATAGAGCGGCCCCAAATCCTGTGCCAGGGTCGCTAGCCCAGTACCAACCAGTGGCAGAAAACGCCGCAGGATACCGCGCTCGCCAACATGAGAGTCCCATCCGCCTAGCTCCATAAAGGCCACCTGAGTATTGGCATCGCTCTTCATTAGCTGGGCCAAACGACGGGTGCTGCGAGCAAATCGAGTCGGCTTAGGCGCGCCGCGAGAGGCTTCCATATTTTCATTGTTGACTTCAGTCAAGAGCACATCCCTGGCGGTTCGTCCGTCTTGATAGACTCTAGCGATTCGATCATCGCCCGCATACATCTGGTCAAAAGCCGTTCGCAGCTGAGGCCGATCAATTGCCATAGGCGGACTGCCCTGGTCAGTTAGCTTCAGGTTTGCCACCGTTTGCGGCCCAGAGAGAATCAACGGCAGCGTGCCACCCGAGCCCACATTTAGCCCCGTGGTGGGTGTACCGTTCGGTAAGAAGGCCAAGAGGCGGTTGAGCCAGCCAATCGAGGTAGAGGCTTCGCCAGGTGTACCGGTTTCTATATAGTCTTGGGCCTGGAAGTGCGATCTTGAGGCAACAGGCGATCCGGCTGCCTGGACAAACGCCAGATTTCCGGCCTGCCATTGGGCCATTAGCGGCTCTAGATCAGGGTTTAGACCAAACTGACCGTCTAGATCGAGCGCTCCATTAGTTTCGCCTGGTTTGGCGATCGCAATCGTGGGCCGAGCCTCGTAATAGTCTAGGTCTTGATGAGGCACCACGACATTGAGTCCATCGATTCCCCCTCTAAGCATGACCACAACCAGTCGAGGCATTCTGGTCCCAGCGGTATTCCCGGAGGTCTGGGCCTCACTGCGCCAAGCCCAACCGTGAGCCCCTAGCGCGACTAGGCTAGACGCACCTGCTAAAGCGGTTTGTCGAAGTAATTGACGTCTTCTCATAGCAGTTTTTAGAACTCTTCTTTAGAAAGGGGGCTTTGGAGAAATCTAGCGTTAAGAAATCTATTGTCGAGCAATCGGGCGCTAAGAAATTTGAAGCTAGCAGATCTAGCGATACATCATTTCTGGACTACCTAGAATCAAAGTCGGCTGTATTCCGTTAGATGCACTATTCACTGCGGCTAGCGTATTCTCAGAAAGCTGATCGCCTAGCGTAGAAATAAGACTGGTTGCCGCTGGCCGATTGTCCTTTTTCAGTCTATAAACGGCAGTAGAAAGGCTAGTACGGCGCATCATGGCATCAGCATTCAGCCAGGCCGATTCTACTTGAGCATATCCATCAGGCGGACGACACTCATAAAGCGGCATACTTAGTTGCCTCATGGTGCCATTCAATCGTCTTAGCACCTGGTCGGAAGGTGACGAAAGCCCAACTGCGCGGGCTATAGAGAATACATACTGGTAGGGCGTTTTGAACTTGGTTTGGTAGTGGTCGAGCGACCAGAATTCGTCACTTTCAAACAGGTCTGACAAGACTACTCGGATATCGCCGTCGCTCGATCGGAATCGCTCGCTAAGCCGATCTACTAGAGCGGCTGGGGGCTGATCGCCAACAAAGTGCTGAGCTAGCTTATAGCTAATATGACGCGCAGTAGAAGGATGACGAGCAATCAAGTCCAGAGCCCTTTCACCTTCTTCTACGCCGCCGCTGGCAATCTGCTGACCTAAAAATACTTTGTCAGTCGGATCGTGCCGATTGGGCTCAAAGCGAAAGCCGCTTTCATCCGGCGCATTCTGGCCGCCAGCGATACTCCAGCCCGTCAGGATCCGAGTTAGGTTTTCGACATCGGCTTGGGTGTAGCCGCCATCGACGCCCATAGTGTGCAGCTCTAGTAGCTCGCGAGCGTAGTTTTCATTGAGGCCCCTTTTTTTGTTTCTACCGCGAGGACTGTTGGGGGAGGTGTTGAGCCAGTTATCTAGGTAAGACAGCATGGCTGGGTGCTTAGCGGTGGCTCCGAGCAGATCGCGAAATTTGCCCATAGCATGAGGGCGAATGGCCATATGCTCGTAAGAGCCCACCAGCAGCCGGACAATACCTCTATTCATATAGACGTTGAAATGGTTGAACCAAAAGTCCACCATCACTTCTTGTAGCTGATTGTTACTTTCTAGGGCGCGCAGCAGCCGGGCTTGAACGGCCTCCCTCGCCACTTTTACCCGGCGCTGTTTGGCGGCGCTACGCTCTTCATTCGTTGGTTTTTTAGGAACAGCGTTGTAGGCAAACAGCGCTTTGGGCGACAGGTCAATATGGGGCAGTTGGCTGAGCCTTTGCGTCAGCGCAGCCGGTTCATTAGCCGAGTCTGGATTGAGCTGCTGGCGAATATAGGTTTCCACGCCCATGCGTTGGACTTGGGTGTGATCGCCCGGCCTAGCGCCCAAGCTCAGGCGTTCAATCACATGAGTAATCTTTTGCGAGTTATTCACAGACAAGACCGAAGTAACAATCGAGACAGAGGACTGGGCTCATTCTAGCGAGTTATTCTTGAATTCATTTTGTCAGCGGTTGGCTACTGCCTAAATCAATAAATCTTCATTCAACTTTCATATGCTCGCCGCCATATAACAACAATGTCTTAGGAAAACATCTTGATATAGTTTGAGTACGCTCAACAAGACAGGCAAGTTTTGGCATCTAAGTACCCGGACCGATGATATGGATGAGCCTGAGCCTTGAGCCTTAGAGGAGAATGCTCAATAGCAAGCGCGGTCTGTATCTGGTCACGCTTGCCGTTGTGATTGGCAACAGGCAAATATCGTGGAGCTTCCGTGTTCACTCATACGCGCTGCGGTTCGACTGCTCTTCACAGTTCCCTTCAAGCGCTGTTTTCACTAGACAGATCGAGCTACAGAGCGTTGAAATCAGCAAGACTGAAGCCGAACGTCAACCCGATATGATGGATAAGTACTTAATTATCTGTCTTTGAATCAAAGGGCAACTCACCGATGTAGCGTTTTGGTCTGATAGACAGTCATGGATATGACAGAAAAGCAGGAACCACTCAATGGGAAAAAGGCATCCGTAGCCAACAGGATGTCTTCATCTGAAGCGTTCTCCGGTGCTGATACTGCTGCTTCGCAGAAGCTACGTCCGTGGGGGGCTGCTAGTGTCTTAGAAGAAGGAAGACGCTACAAAATAAAGCGCGTTGAAGTAAAGCCCGGTCACCGGCTTAGCCTACAAACCCATCAGCATCGCAATGAACACTGGATCGTTGTATCAGGTACAGCCAAAGTCATTTGTGGTAGTGAGGAATCTTTCCTAGCCACAAACCAGTCAACTTACATTCCTGCTTGCATAACGCATCGGCTGGAAAATCCTGGCACTATTCCCCTAGTTCTCATAGAAGTTCAAAGTGGAGAATATCTTGGCGAAGACGATATTATGCGGCTTCAGAGCGACTACGACGAGTATGACTCTCCTAAAAAATGAATGTCTTTGCGATAGACCTTGGCACATGGTAGAGAAGCTACCAACTAGGGCGATGCCGTTGATGAACCTGCTGCTAATACTGAGGTGATAGGTGACTACCCTTCCTGCAAACTAACGCTCAACGCAGAGATTCAAATGATTACTGACTCAACGAAGAGAATATGGGCAGGCCGCACTAGCCGCCGCCGTTTTCTGCGGCGATCGCCCTACTTCTTTGCTGCCTGCGGTTTCGCTGCCTGCTCTCAGGCTACCAAGCCCACTGTCAAAGGTCAGACTCAACCCCAAGCCTCATCTGCTCGGCTGAGCCCTACCCCTGCTTGCGAAGGCCATACGCTTACGCCTAGCCAGACTGCTGGTCCTTTCTACACTCCTAATTCGCCTCAGCGCCAGTCACTATTGTCATCAGAGACGGTAGGCACTCGACTCACTTTGACAGGGAAAGTGCTTTCAACCGACTGCACTCCGCTCGACAACAGCCTGGTTGACGTATGGCAAGCAGATGCACAGGGCACATATGACAACGAAGGAAACAAACTACGAGGGCATCAGTTCACTGACAATGAAGGACGTTACCGGATCGAAACGATTGTTCCAGGGCTGTATCCTGGCCGTACCCGCCATCTACACATCAAAGTGCAGGCCCCAAATTATTCGATACTAACTACTCAGCTCTATCTTCCTAATGAGCCTCTTAACGAAAGAGATTTTCTCTTTCAGTCAGCGCTATTGATGGTGGTACAAGATACTCCTGATGGAAAGCAAGCTCAGTTTGACTTCGTGCTTAGCTAGAGCGTCCTACTCTAGAGCGTTCTACTATTAAGCAACGATACTCGCTGTTCTGGTAGATGTTGGAGAAATCAACCACGTATGCACCGGCCTAACCTCGCCGATCGAAGATCTCTCACAAGTGCTTCCTAATTCCGATCTAGCAGTTGGTTTACAAGAGGCTGTCTGGTCAAAGCGCAAACGGTGCTTCAATCAGTAGATAATATAGAAAGCAAGGGCTGGTGCCTCGCCTATAGAACGCGGAAATATTTTGATGAGCGATCGCAAACCTGATTACGATCTGATCGTCTTTGGCGCAACGGGATTCGTAGGACGCATCCTCTGTGGTTATCTACTCAACCAGAAAGTAGACAGCTCGGTTAAGTGGGCCGTCGCTGGTCGCTCCCAGGCCAAGCTGGAGACCCTTGTTGCTGAACTGGGTGCCAGGGCAGATGGCCCGCCATACCTTACTGCTGATGCTACTGACGAGGCCAGTTTGAGAGAGCTGTGTGCCCAAACCCGAGTGATTATTTCCACCGTCGGCCCCTACGCCCTGTATGGAGAACTCTTGGTACAAGTTTGCGCTGAGACCGGAACCGACTACTGCGATCTGACCGGAGAGCCTCAATGGGTTCGGCAGATGCTTGAGCGCTATCAAGCTGCTGCACAAAGTTCTGGTGCGCGTATCGTCCATTGCTGCGGGTTCGATTCTGTCCCTTCTGATTTAGGCGTTTACTACCTGCAACAGCAGGCGCAACAGCAGTTAGGAGAGTATTGCGATCGCATCAAAATGCGAGTTAGAGCAGCGAAAGGCGGCGTCTCTGGAGGCACCGTTGCTAGCGGCATCAACATCATCCAAGAGGCAAGACTCAGCTCTAGGCTGCGCCAGGAACTAAACAATCCCTATTCCCTATGCCCAGACAATTCCTCCACTGTGACGCATCCCCCAACACTGGTACCCGTGCAGTATGACCTAGACTTTCAAGAATGGGTGTCACCGTTTGTAATGGCAGCTATCAATACCCGTATTGTGTTGCGCTCTAATGCTTTGCTGGGATATTCCTACGGCAAAAGGTTTCAGTACGAGGAGGCGGTATTGACTGGTTCTAGCGTCAAGGGCTGGCTAGCGGCGAAGGGGCTTAGTGCAGCGCTCACTGGTTTAACGGTAGCCACGGCATTCTCAGCCACCCGTCGACTCTTGGAGAACACAATCATTCCCAAACAGGGAGAAGGTCCGAGCCAAGCGTCACAGGAACAAGGGTTTTACGATTTGCGCTTTTGGGGTGTGACGGCCAGCGGGAAAACCATAGAAGTCAAAGTATTAGGAGATCGAGATCCTGGCTATGGCTCTACAGCGAAGATTTTGGGGCAAGCAGGGCTGTGTATGGCTCAAGACTTTGCTAAAAGTGATAAGCCGGGGGGATTTTGGACACCTGCATCGATGTTTGGCAATCGTTTGATAGAGCGATTAGTGAAAGCTGCTGGACTGACGTTTGAACGCTAAAGTGTCTGCTGATTTTTATGCTTCCTCTTAGTTTTGGGTTGAATTGATTGCAACCGCCTCAACCTTAGGGAGCCGCAAACAAATAATGTACCGCTAGCCCTCTCCCTAAATCCCTCTCCCTTCAGGAGAGGGATTTAGGGAGAGGACTCAACAAGCAGGTGCTTGCCGGTACATTATTTGAGCGCACGTTCCTTAATTCTGTTTTCAGACCTACAGACGGCCTACCAGACTAAAGTTACAGGTGAGTAGTACAAGCTGCCGTCAGTGTGCCTAACTCGAATAATCTTGAGAAGAAGAGAAGCGTTTCTCTTCTCGCTTTCTCTTCTCACCCATTGATATGCTGAAGCAATGCTAGAAGACTTTAGACCGTTAGACACCGTTAGACACCGTTAGACTAGGTGCAGACGTGTTGGGTTTGTCACTATGAAGTTGAGTCAAGGGTTAGCGGTATTGGGCGTGGTTCTAGTCGGAGCGATGCTGTTTGGTGCCTATAGTGCAGCTTCTGCACCGCTGCCAGAGGGTTTCCCTGAGCCAACTGGTGACGGAAAAATAGAAGTTAAGCAATATCCGGCATATCGGTCGGCGACCGTGCAAGTCAAAGGGGACTTGAGATCGGCCTCTTCTAGAGGGTTCTCGCCGCTGTTTCGTCATATCAGCGATAACGACATTTCGATGACTGCCCCAGTAGAGGCGCAGTATCCAGCAGCAACGCTTCAAGCTGATGTCCTAACCCAAGGAGATACCGCAGTTTCTTTCCTGTATCGGAGCTTGGATATCGTGCCTAAAGAAGTTGAACAGGACGTAGATGTAGAAGACACGCCGCCGATGACAGTCGTTAGCTTCGGCGTAAGAGGGGGCTATGACTATGATATCTATACGAAGGGCATTGAGCAGTTGCAGGGTTGGCTAGCGGCACATCCTGAGTACAGCGTGGTAGGGTCGCCTAGACGTTTTTTCTATGACGGGCCGTTTATTCCAGATGTGTTGAAGCGCAGCGACATTCAAATTCCCATACAGCGGAAATAGCGCTAGCTAGGCAGACTAGAAGAAGGCTTCTAACTCATCACCAATCTTGATAGGTGCTATAGCCGCAAAAATTCTACACAGCTTTTACTGGGCGATCGCGCCCCCTCTTCCCCACCGCTTCTTTCCAGCTTTGCTTCTAGCCAGTCTCTCTTGTTCAATCGCCGCAATTGAGCGTCTCTGTTGAATCTGTTCCATAAAGAACTCTTCTAAAGTCGGTTTGGCAACTTCTAATTTGGCAATCTGGGCCTTCATCAGCCGCATAGTAGACATAAACTCAAACGGATCGCCGTGCATCGTGCCATACCAATAGCCATCACGAAAAGAGATATTTTTCAGCCAGGTATCCAGCACATCTAAGCTACCGCCGTGACCCTTGACTTTGTAATAGTCTGGATTGCCCAGCAGCTCTTTGATGGCACCGATGCAGACAATTTCGCCTTGATCGAGAATGGCAATGCGATCACAGATCATTTCCACATCCGAGAGCACATGAGAATTAAAGAACAGAGTCTTCCCCTGCGCTTTTAGCGACAGGATAATCTCACGCACCTGATAGCGCCCAGTCGGGTCTAGCCCTGACATCGGTTCATCTAAAAACACGATTTCAGGATCGTTCATCAGCGCTTGTGCCATCCCTACTCGCTGGAGCATACCTTTAGAGTAGCGCCGCATTTGCTTCTTCTTCGCCGAGCGGACGTCTAGCTGCACCAGATCCAATAGATACGTGATTTGTCGCTTTTGAGCGCTGCCTTTGATGCCAAACAGCCCCGCTGTGTAGCTGAGGAACTCCCAACCGGTTAGATAGTCATAGAAATATGGATTTTCTGGCAGGTAGCCAATCTTTGCCTTGGTCTGACCATCGCCAGCGGGTTGGCCCATCAGCGTTGCACCGCCTGCAGTCGGGCGGATGATGCCTAGCAACAGCTTTAGCAGCGTCGTTTTACCTGCGCCGTTCGGACCGAGCAGACCAAAGGTCTCACCTTTGTAGATATCTAATGAGCAGTGCTTGAGAGAGGGCGGCGCTGCCTTTAGCCAAAAGCCAGTGCGGTAGACTTTTCTGAGCAGTTCAGTGCGAATGATCACAGGGCGGTGAGGCGAAGCGGCCACGCCGTTGGTAGCAGGTAAAGTCGTCGAAGGTGGAGGGGTCGAAGGTGGGGAGGCCACGGTCATGATAGATATTCCTAGGACAAAGGCTCGACAAAAAGAACCTCTAGTAAACTAAACACTAGAACACAAGCAAGATATCAACCGAGAGAAGCATATGGACCGCTCGAAAACTGTCGCTATCATCACCGGAGTTGTGTCTGTTTTGCTGGCGATCACATATCTAGTGCTCGTACAGATGCTCGATTTTCGCGGTGAAATGCTCCCAGCGCCAGTGAGTTTTCTAGGATTTTGGCTGTCCTAAATAGTCGCGCTGTTCTCCGGGTTTTCCGAACTGTTTTCCGAACTAAAGCCAGGCGGACAGATCGCGATTGATCAAATCTTGTAGCTTCAGAACATCCTCTCGGTAGTAGGCTTTGAGCCGCTGACAGTCTTGGTCTGACAGGGGCATCGCCTCTTTGCCAGCAGAATTAGCAGCGATTAGACGTGATCGCAATGCCTGCCTTTTTTCCTCTGGCATCACCGTTCTCAGCAGCGTCCCCACTGCCGAACGCACCGGATTATCTGTACGCAGCAGCCGATTGACCGACTGATTTTTGGGTACCGCTGCCGTCTGCTGCCGCTGGCCCGTATCTACCGCGAACTCTGGATCGACCCCAATAAACCGATAGAGATCCCTCATCAGCCCCGGCGCATCTCCTTTT
The DNA here is from genome assembly GCF_015207105.1 of cf. Phormidesmis sp. LEGE 11477. Lineage (GTDB taxonomy): Bacteria > Cyanobacteriota > Cyanobacteriia > Phormidesmidales > Phormidesmidaceae > Phormidesmis. The sequence goes on along the minus strand of NZ_JADEXO010000011.1, from coordinate 29,215 downwards.
AGGTCTTCATACAAAAATACCTTCACCTGCTGCGGCCCAAACGTTTCGAGAAAGTGCTTCATCCCCGCAAAATACCGCCCTTTGAGCAAAGTAAAAGAAGACTCTGCGCTCGTCTCTATCTGCTCAGCTAGCGGCTTTTGGTTACCTACTACCTGCCGCACATGCATCAAATAGTCAGAATAGGCTCGCTCTACCGGATTACGCAAAATCGCCACTAGCTTCGCTTTAGGCACGTACTTTTGAATAGCTGGCACTGCCCGCTCGTGCCTGAACAAATAATTCGGCGATGCTTCACCGATAGCAACTTCATTCGTCACGCCCTCAAACAGCGCTTTATACGCTTCGAGGGTAACGATTTGCGCTCTACCACCCGGTGTCAGCAGCGGTTTATCAGAAGAGCTGTCAATCTGCGCGGGATCTCTGCCTAAAAATTCAGTCTCCTTACGCGGGCTCATAAACACCTGCGGATGCTGCTGCAGGTAGCTATAGACAGAGGTTGTTCCGGCCTTTTGCACACCGAAAATCAAGAAGTTAGGAAGAACCATATTGGGAAGGTCGAGCGATTCACAGCTTCATCTTTCCCAGCTCAACGCTGCTTGATGTGCTTCAAGGCTGCCTGCCCAGCTTGAATGCCTTATATAAAGACGCACCCGTCTAGAAACGTAATGATCAATCCCCAGAAATAACGTCGGCTATTTCCTCCGCCGAATCAGACGCTTCTTTGTCGATATTGTTAAACAGCCCTAGCCAATAGCCCAGCAGCGCGCCGAACACAAATCCACCCGCATGTGCCCAATAGGCGACGCCGCCGCCCATGCCCACATCTGCCGGAGCACCCAGGCTAGTGAAGCCATAGAGCGCCTGCTCGACGAACCAAAAGCCCAAGAAGAGTAAAGCTGGCACTCTAAAGGCAGTGAAGAAAATAGGAATAAAGGTGAGGACGCGGACTTTGGGAAAGCGGAAAATGTATGCCCCCATAACGCCTGCGATCGCCCCACTTGCTCCCAAAGAAGGTACCGGCGATTCCGGCGCAACATACCACTGACACAAAGACGCCAGCACGCCACAGACAAGATAGAAGCAAAAGAACTTCAGATGGCCTAGCTGGTCTTCAACGTTATTGCCAAAGATCCACAGATAGAGCATATTGCCCCCCACGTGGAAAAAGCCAGCGTGCAAAAACTCCGCGCTCAGCAGCGTCCCCCACTCCGTCACATGAGGAAATCCCAGGCCCGTATTAAAGCTAGCGCTCAAGTCGCGTGGCACCACCGCAAACGTATCAAACAAAGCCTCTAGGCTAGGCCCGCTGAGCGAGGCTTCGTATAGAAACACCAGCAAATTAAGGGCGATTAACCCATAGGTGACATAGGGCGTGGTGGTGATTGGATTTTCGTCGCGAATAGGAACCAAAACAGATTTCTCCAGCGAATAACGGGCAGCTAGTCATTAGACCAGGTTGGCAAGCGGCTCAGCAGATTTGAGGACAAAAGAGCAAAGTGGAGATCGCTACAGTGAGCAAGCAAGTGAACAAGCAACCGGGCAGGGGTGTCCCTTTTCATGTAAATTTACTAGATTCCATTCTATTGACGATCCCCCTTTCGAGGGGCAAACAGGTCACGTCTACATCAATAGCGAACCCGAATAGCAAACCCGGATGGCAAACCGCAAAGGCAATAAAAACAAAGCGACGGATCGAAAAGTTTATTCAGAATTTGGCCCGCCAGAAGCCACCGCCCGGCCTGAACCGGACTTGCCCCCCAACCAGCAAGACATTCGTGTCCAAGTTTCTCGTAAAGGGCGCAAGGGCAAGAGCGTCACGATTGCCAGCGGCTTTGTTCACAACGCCAAAACACTGGGCTCTCTGGCCAAAAGCCTGAAAGCTAGCTGTGGCTCGGGCGGTACAGTCAAAGATGACACTATCGAAATTCAAGGAGAGCACGCCCCCAAACTGCTCTCTTTATTAATCGAAAAAGGCTACAAGGCGAAAATTAGCGGAGGTTAGCTAGAAAATGGCCCACGGCAGGGACAGAATGCGTTCACTAGATAGACCCCAGCAATTCTTCAGGCTCAAACAGCTCGGCCTCGCCTTTCTTATTGGCATCTTCTGCTCGACGCTGCTCAGTGGCCTGGGACAAACCAAATTCAACCAAGCCTACGCCTCTACGCCGATCGAAGTGGGTCGCCACTGGTCGAATCACTGGGCTGCGCCCTGTATGACCTCACTAACGCTTCAGGGCATCTTTGAGCCCAGCGTGCTAGAAAGTCGCTATCCCCGTAGCGCTATTAGCCAAATAGAGTTTGCTACCGCAGTGCTAAAGGCTTTCCCCGGCGCTTTTGCCGCTAATAATGAATACTTAGGACTCACCTTTGAAGCTGGTTCTGAAGCGGCGGCGCTACTGATGTCAGCCTTGGGCACAGAGGCTCGTCCGCAGCGGTCTGTAGCCCGCGCCGAGGCCCTAGCCATTCTGGTCTCTGGATCGGCAACGCCCTATCAATCTCGGGCAAATCAGCTTTTATCGGCAACTTTTCAAGATGCGGCCTTGATTCCTAGCAGCGTTAAGGAAGGGACGGCGGCAGCGCTAGCGGCTGGCTATCTGGTTAAAAAAGAACCGTCGGTTTTGGCCAGTAGATGGCTCGCTAGAAATAATCAGGCGCTGCTGTTTCCCCGTCGTAGCATCACCGTCGCCGATAGCGCTGCCTTCATCTGCAGAGCTAGCCTGAGCCCCAACACAGCCGCGACTGTTCCGGGCGATCGCGCCGTATCAGCAGCTAGCTTACCGGCTACGGCGATGCCCACAACTGAGCTACGCGGCGTCTGGATGACCAATATTGACAGCGACGTTTTGTTCTCTCGATCGGCCCTCGAACAGGCCCTAGACACGCTGTCGGATCTTAATTTCAACGTTGTTTATCCCACTGTCTGGAACTGGGGAACGACGCTCTTTCCCAGCGCTGTAGCAGAAAGAACAATTGGCTACAGGCAAGGGCTGTATCCCGATCTAGATAAAACTGGACGGAAAGTTGAACTAGAAGCCGCTCAGGGCGATCGCGACATGCTTCGAGAAATCATCGAACTTGGCCACAGCCGCGATCTCAAAGTGATGCCCTGGTTTGAGTTTGGCTTCATGGCCCCGTCTGACTCAGAGTTAGCCCGTCGCCATCCCGACTGGCTCACCCAAAAAGCGGACGGCACCTTGACGACCCCTGAAGGGGCTCACGATCGCGTTTGGCTCAATCCTTTTCACCCCGAAGTTCAGTCCTTTTTGCTGCAGCTCATCGCCGAACTGTCAGCGAACTACAACATTGACGGCTTTCAGGTAGACGACCATATGGGCCTGCCCTTCGCCTACGGCTACGATCCCTACACCGTCAACCTCTACCAGCAAGAACACAATGGCAAAAGTCCGCCCGCCGATGCCAAGGATTTTGAATGGACTCGCTGGCGGGCCGACAAGATCACTGATTTTATGGGTGAGGTCTTCACGACCGTCAAAACCCAGCGCCCGCGAGCAGTGATGTCTGTATCCCCCAATCCACACGCATTCGCCTACGAATACTACTTGCAGGACTGGGATACCTGGGTAAAGCGAGGCTATGTCGAGGAGCTAATTATCCAGCTATACCGCACCGATTTAGGGCGCTTTGTCTGGGAGATGGGACAGGATGCGGCTGAATTCGCTCGCGGCCATATTCCCACAGCCGTAGGGGTGCTGAGCGGCCTGAAGGCGCGATCGGTGCCGATGCCGGTGATCGCAGAGCAGGTAGAAGCCGTGCGCGATCGCGGCTTTGCCGGGGTCTCCTTCTTTTTCTACGAAACCCTGTGGAACCTCAGCAGCGAAGGTACGCCCTCACAGCGTCAACAAGCCTTGACAGAACTCTTCTCAAACCAGGCAGTTCATCCCGTTGCTAGGTAAAAATACTTATGCAAAATCCGTCAAAAGAAAGAAGATTCCGCGTTCTCACGAAAATTTCCTCTCTCCTTAATGGAAAAAGTCAACAGCGTTGTTTAAAGTCTTATAGCTGAACGCTGCAAGATACGGATAACCAAGGAAAAATTTATGGCACAGAGTTTTGGTGTGATTGGCCTAGCGGTCATGGGTGAGAATATTGCGCTCAACGTAGAACGCAACGGTTTTCCAATCGCGGTTTACAATCGCTCCCGGTCGAAAACCGATGCCTTTATGGAGAACCGAGCAGGTGGAAAGAACGTCGTCCCTACCTTCTCTCTAGAAGACTTCGTTGCCGCCTTAGAACGCCCTCGCCGCATTCTACTGATGGTTCAAGCGGGCAAACCAGTCGATATGGTAATTGAGAGCCTCAAGCCACTGCTCGATCCCGACGATATGATCATCGACGGCGGCAACTCCCTTTACGAAGATACTGAGCGCCGCGTCAAAGACCTTGAATCGGCTGGATTCAACTTTATTGGCATGGGCGTCAGCGGCGGCGAAGAAGGCGCACTCAACGGCCCTAGCCTGATGCCCGGTGGCAGTAAAGCTGCCTACGACTCGATAGAACCCATTGTTACCAAAATTGCCGCTCAAGTAGACGATGGGCCCTGTGTCACCTACATCGGCCAAGGTGGCTCTGGTCACTTCGTCAAGATGGTACACAACGGCATTGAATACGGTGACATGCAGCTGATCGCAGAAGCCTACGACCTGCTAAAAAATACGCTAGGTCTAGGCCACAAAGAGCTCCATGAGATTTTCGCTGAGTGGAATAAAACAGAAGAGTTAGATTCTTTCCTCATCGAAATTACCGCCGATATCTTCACCAAAATGGATGAAGAAACTGGCAAGCCGCTGGTCGAGCTGATCATGGACAAAGCAGGGCAAAAGGGAACAGGCCGCTGGACCGTGATGAGCGCTCTAGAAATTGGCGTCAGCATCCCCACCATCACCGCTGCGGTGAATGCCAGAATTATGTCCGCGATCAAAGAAGAGCGTTTGATTGCAGCAGAGCAGCTAACTGGGCCAACCGCTAGCTTTGACGGTGACAAGAAAGCCTTTGTCAATAAAATTCGAGATGCGCTGTACTGTTCTAAAATCTGCTCCTACGCTCAGGGAATGGACTTGCTGAGCAAAGCCTCAGCCTTGAACAATTACGATCTAGACCTAGGAGAAACCGCTCGCATTTGGAAAGGAGGCTGCATTATTCGTGCTGCTTTCCTCAACAAGATCAAAGCTGCCTACGATCAAGATGCCAAGTTACCCAACCTGCTGCTGGCTCCAGAGTTCAAGCAGACTATCTTAGATCGGCAAGATGCCTGGCGTGAAGTCATTGCTACCGCTGCTAAAGTTGGTATTCCTGTCCCTGCCTTTAGCGCGTCATTAGACTATTTTGATAGCTACCGTCGCGGTCGTCTGCCTCAAAACCTAACTCAGGCGCAACGCGACTACTTTGGCGCACATACCTACCAGCGCACAGATAAAGAAGGTATCTTCCACACCGAATGGCCTAAGTAGAGCTCACAAACAGCTAGCACTTTCATATTGAAAAAGCACTCTAAGCAACGTGGTTAGGCTTTAGAGTGCTTTCTGATGACTAGACAGCGATTGTAAACTTGATAAGAGGCTAAGGAAACACAGGCTGAGCCTGATAGAAGCTTATGTCTCTCCCTCATCAGAGTCGCCTATCTCGGTATTCTCCGTGTTGACATCACTCTCTTGCTGGAGCTCTATCACTTTCGATAGCTCTAGCCTCGTTAAGGTCGCAATATCCTCTAGTGGCATCGGGGTTCTCAACAAATCTTTTGCTATCAGGATAGCCATCGCCATCTGACCTTCCTCACGGCCTTCCTCACGGCCTTCCTCACGACCCTCTTCTTTAATTTCTTGATATACTCTGGTTTCTTTGATCTCTAGATCGAGCATGGCCTCAATTTCCTCTCGCGAGAGTGCTGTTAGCTTGTAAACAGCGACAGTTGTGACTAGTTCTATTATGTCTGGTAGCGGTGGAAATGGCTCAGGCTGCTGTTTTGCCTTCTGAATCAGCTGAGCGGAGAAGGAGATCAGTTCTGCCTCAGATACGACTGTGAGTTTAACGAGTGCTAAGCCTAGTGGTAAAGCTTCAAACTCTTCAAGTTCGTCTAGATAAAGGCAATGGACTCGATCAGAATCGAGTAGCATTTTGTGGTTTCGATCGTCTTCTGGTAAGAGCTGACGGCTAGGAAAAATTAGGGTGCCGTGCCAACTGTCATAACTACCTTGGTTTCGGTAGAGGTATAGGAATAGTTCAGCAAAGAAGCGATGGTAGATGCCCTGATCTTTTTGAAACTGTACTTCGGTAAAAAAGATGCGTCTATCGGAGATGTCTTCAGGCGGGAGAAGGACACCGTCAATGCGAAAAGACGGTTCTTTGACCTCAACGGAGGTAAACCTGTAGCGTTGAACCGCTTCGGGCTGTTGGTTGATGAGCTGGAAGAAGATGGCTGGGTAGCGCTGAAAGAGCTGATAGAAGATGGCGTCTCGACGCATATGGCAGTTGATAGTGTAGACGTTTCGAAGACTTGCCTCTCTAAATGCGCCTGGTTGAATAAGTCTCAGCTAGCTTTCAGGTAGTGCTGATTCTAGGCGCTTAAGTGAGATGCGAGCGGCTTCTGAAACCTGAGAATGGTCGTCTTTTGCTAGGTAGCGCAGAGCGGCGAGGCTTTTGGGTGTAGGCAGATTGCCGAGGGCTTCGGCGAGGCGCTGGCGGACTAGCCAGTCTTCGGCCTGGGCGAAGTTGAGGATGTTATCTACTGCTTTGGTGTCGCGGATTTCGCCTAGGGCCGCGATCGCAGCTTGCTGAATCACAACCTCTGGACTATCTAAAGCTGCTACTAATACATCATGAGCCTTAGGATTCTTGAGATTACCCAAGGAAACGGCGGCGCTAAAGCGGACTAGCCAGTCTACATCTTCATAAAAAGCGCGAACGAGGGGATCAAACGCGCGTGGATCTTCTAAGTAGCCCAAAGCACCTGCCGCATCCGCTCTGATTCCGTAGTCGGGATCGCCTTCTAAGATATCAACTAGCAAGCCGTAGCACTCTTTTGTCGGCTTTAGCCCTAGCGAAAAGATCGCCATCGAGCGCACCTGCTCATTCTTATCGTCTAATACCTTTTTGATCAAAGGAACGGCCTGCTCCGCTGGCACGTCTCGAAGCGCGGCGAGGGCCAGCTTGCGTTCTACCAAGTTGTCCGCTTCTAGCCGCGCAGAGAGGGTGTCGAGTTCAGGTTGTGAGATCGTAGATAGCTCGGACTGAGACATAGGTAAAGGCAAGAAAGGGGCTTACCTCTTTATTATAAGTTCGTTAGCAGATGCCAAAAGAATGACCTTGCTCTCGTAGGCGATCCCTTGAATATGAGGTAGCAAAAGCTCTAGAACTGAAGGGTCTTGAAAATGATTGATTTTGGTCTCTGGGTGCGGATAGTAGATCAGACCATCGAACGGCTGCTGCTGCCAGAGGAGCTGAACAGGCACAAAGGAAAAGCTCTCGGGATCGTGATCTGTAGACCATTTGACCAGAGGCAACGTAATTTTTGGCTGGAGCGTAAAGATGGCGGGCGCGATGGAAACGTTCAGCGTGGCCGGATAAAACAATGAGAGATCAACACCTAAAGCGCGAAAGTGAGGCGTTTGCATGGCAATAGTGCCGTTAGGATAGGGGCTATCTGTGGCGTCACCAGAGGCGACCCGGTGACCTGAAACGACCGTAGCTACAAGAGAAATAGGATCAGGAGAATCCATAGGAAAGCAAGCTTTCTATCTGCATAGAGGGTTGAATATTATGTTTGCATAGCGTGATAAAGAACGGAACTTTGTGTGAATCTTGTGTTCCGTCATCTCAAGATAGGGCTACACTAGCTTTTCATAAGGGCGACGTTTCAGGAGAGAATGTCTCTTTCAAGAGTTAGCTTCACGCAAAAGCCATCCCGTCGGAAACCGCCACTGCAAAAGAATTGGCGTTTCATCTAAAGAACAAACTGCTGGCATAAGAATTGCCAGCATCAGTCAATAGAACAGGCCGCCGGGATCGTTTCGGATTCCGTGCCTTGAATATCTCTGCTTGAATCTCTGAGGGTACATCCCCCGACTCTTGGGGCGAAATAATAGCCGGGGCTTGCCCCGTGGGTTCATACCATTGATCTTCTCCACCTCTATCCTTACTTTGGAAATTTATGAGCAAGTCTCAGTCAAACTCTGCTGTAGAGAGCATCTCTGCGTTTGATCCCCGACAGTCTTCTGAAAATCCTTCCCAGCATTCTTCTAGTATTGCCGCTGGAGTATATGTTTGCATCCACGGGCACTTCTATCAGCCACCGCGTGAAGATCCTGCTCGCGGCGTTGTGAGCAAGCAGCCGAGCGCGTCGCCTTTTCATGATTGGAACGAGCGGATTTTGTATGAGTCGTATCGGCCCAATGCTTTTGCACGGATTTTGAATGGCGACGGCGAGGTGACGCGGATTGTCAACAACTATGAGCACATCAGCTTCAATATTGGCCCCACGCTGATGAGCTGGCTAGCGCGTCACGATCTAGAGACGTATCGACGCATCCTAGCGGCGGATAAGGTTAGCTGCGATCGCAACCAAGGTCATGGCAATGCGATCGCCCAAGCCTACAATCACATCATTTTGCCGCTGGCCAACCACCGCGATAAAGTCACTCAAATTCGCTGGGGTATCGCCGACTTTCAGCATCGGTTCGGGCGTGATCCTGAAGGCATGTGGCTGGCTGAAACCGCCGTTGATAACGATACGCTAGCAGTCTTGATCAACGAAGGCATTCAGTTTATTATTTTGGCCCCTTCGCAAGCGGCCCAGTGTCGACGCTTTGGCCTAGCCGATGGCTTTGACGAATGGCAGCTTGTAGAAAATGGCGATATCGATCCGACTCAGCCCTACCGCTGCTTTGTACCCGCTCAACCCAACGGGCGCAACTATATTGATATCTTTTTCTACGATGGACCGATCTCGGGCGATATGGGATTTGACGATACCCTGCGATCTTCTCAGCAGTTTGCCAATCGGCTAGGGCAAGCTGTCAGGTCTTTTGAAATAGATACTGAGGCGGCAGACTGGACCGAGGCAGAGAAGTGTCAAAGGCGATCGCAGCTAATCTCAGTTGCTACAGACGGCGAGACCTTTGGTCATCATCGAGGGGGCGCTGAGAAGACGCTGGCCCATACCGTGATCAACGAGCTGCCAAATAGGGGCTGGCAGGTCACTAGCTATGCTCACTATCTAAGTATGTGCCCGCCGACTTGGGAAGTGCAGCTCAAACCAGTCACTGCCTGGAGCTGTTCGCATGGCGTAGATCGCTGGCAGCGTGATTGCGGCTGTGGTGGCGGTGGCGCTTGGCAGCAGCAGTGGCGAGCCCCCTTACGGCAGGCGCTAGACTGGCTACGCGATCGTCTTATTCCCCTGTATGAAAAGCTGGGCGGATCGCTGCTACAAGACCCCTGGGCAGCTCGTAATGACTATGTCAATGTCCTCAACAGCTCATCCACGCGGACTCTCGATCAGTTCTTTGCCGCACATCAGAGCCATCCGCTCACCTACCGCGAACGAGTAGAAGCGCTACGGCTGCTAGAAATGCAGCGACATACCATGCTGATGTATACCAGCTGCGGCTGGTTCTTTGATGAGATTTCTCGTCCAGAAGGAACGCAGATCCTACGCTATGCAGCTAGAGCAATTGAGCTAGCAGAAGCGGTTTCTGGCAACATGCTAGAGAATGAATTCGTGCAGCGACTGGCTCAGGCTCCTAGCAACATCGACTACTTTAAAACAGGCGCAGGCGTCTACCAAAAGCAAGTCAAGCCAAGCCAAACCAGTCTAGAGCGAATAGTGGCGCACTATGCTACCGGGTCTCTGTTCACGCCTGTCAAACAGGAAGAACAGCTTTATTGCTACACCTTGCGAAAGCAAGATTACTATCAACAGCCTTTGGGTGCGCTAACGCTAGCCGTGGGCCGAGTCGAGGTGACTACGGCCATGACCCAAGAGACACAGATCCTCTCATTTGCAGTGCTGCACCTAGGCGGCTGGGATTTCCAGTGCAAAATTCAAGCCTTCGCGCACAAAGGGCTCTACGCCCAGGCTAAAAAAGCAGTGATTGAGGCATTTAGCACAGCCAGCATCGCTCAAAGTATTTTGGCAATTGACCAGCAGTTTAGTCAGACCTACACTTTGCAAGATCTCTCACAAGAAGAGCGGCAGCAGATTATGCAGCAGCTCAACCACGAGACCCTACAGCGGCTAAATCAGCTCTATGAGCAGGTTTACCGAGAGAACTATAGCGTTCTGATGGCGTTTCACCGCGATCGCATTACCGTACCCCAGTCGCTTCAGGTCGCGGCTGATATCACCCTTAGCCAAAGAGCATTAGCCGTCATTCACGCTCTAGAGCAAAACATTACCGAACCCGATGGCAATCTGCTTGACATTACAGTCGGTCGAATTGCTGAATTAGAAGGCATTGCCACTGAAGCCCATCACTTTTGTGCCAGCCTAAAAGTACCCGACGCCCAACCCGTGCTCGAACGGCTGATTTGGCAAAGTCTATCGCAGACGCTGCAGACAGCCAGCCCAGAGCAATACCTTGAGCTAGAGGCAGCGATTGAAGGAATAGAGCGGTTGATCAAGCTAGGGGCAAAGCTCAACCTAGAACTAGCTCTTTACCGAGTTCAAGAGCTTTATTACGACTACCTCGCCCAGCAGATGAATGACGCGATCGCCGGTCAAAAAACCGCTAGCCCGCGAGCTGCCGATCACCAGATCTCCAGTCATAAAGCCCTGCTCGTCAGACTAGGATGGGCCCTAGCGTTGGATACAGAAGCAGTTCTCGCCCAAACCACTTAGAGAAAGAAGCCTCTGCGGCGATAGATTACCCGCGCATTGAAACCACGGGCAGCGGCGACATCGACTCTAGCCTCGGCTGGAGAGCGAGAGTCAAAGCTGCCAATATTGATAAACCGTCCGCCTCGCTCTCGATCTATGAACGCCTCTGGGAAAATCTCTCGGATGCTGGCTAGGTCTGACTCGTCGCCAATCACCGCCGATATGTAAGGTCGACTGGGTCTATTAGAGACCGAAAAGCCCATAGACGAAAGGGTCTCGCGATCGGCTGTGCCAGTCACCGCCAGCCCCTGCACCCGCTGATAAGTGCGAATACCCTGCTGCGTTTCAAAGCCATAGACACCATCAACAAACACCGGAATACCCAAGTCGTTCAACCGCTGCTGTAGCGCCGTCACACTAGAACCCGTGCTGCCCGGCCCTAGCGTATCGCTTGCCACAGACCCACCAGCATTATTAGAGGCGGCTCGTGTCGGCGCTGAGGCGTTGCTGCCTGGTAAGAACTCAAATTCCATGTCGCGCAGGGTTTCTTCATCAGCGATACCGGTCGCTGGCAGATCGCGAATCCTCTGATAGGTGGCAACGCCATCTGCCGTCTCTTGGCCGTAGATACCATCTACTTGAAAAGGATAAAGGCCATTTCGACCCAGATATAGCTGCAACGCGCGCACATCAGCGCCTGCATCACCCTGACGGAGTGAACGGCGCGTCAGCCCTACTGCCAGCAGCAGCGAACCATCGGATGCGGCAGTAGCAGCGTGACTGGCTGACTGGCTGGCAGACTGGTCGGCGGTCCGATTCACGGACTCGGCGGCTGCTAAGACGGGTAGCTGAACGAGGGTCATTGTCGTCAAGACTCCCCAGCCTATAGCGCGGACAGTGAGCTGCTTCATGGTCAACACAGGAAACTCCACAGTGTTTTGAGGGTGGTTTTGATGAGATATTATGACTCATTCATGCATAAAGCAATGTAAAAATGCCGTGATCTACTAGTGGTGTGTTGCCTTCGGCTAGTGCGGATAATTGTGCTAGACGGTATGCCAGGAGCCTGCAACGCCAAATATAGTTGCTATTGTGTAGATTGACTCGGGGCTAAGGGCCAAACCAAGATCGAAATAAAATATTAGGAGAAAAAGGCAGGACACAGATGCCAAACCAACCTACTCTCAAACTAGCCTACTCCTAAACAAGCCTTGCTCCCGAACGGTCCTTGCTCAAAGGTATACCCACACTATTCTTAAGTTCTCGTTTAAGTTCGCAGCTGCTATAGGAGAGACCATGCTTCGGCCTCAGATTCGTCGTGCTTCAAAGAAAGTCTTTGTTGGCAATAGCACCTACCCAGAAATTGAGCGCATTGGCGATCCCCATTCTTACTGGGGAGATATCTATCACCTATTGCTAACCATGCCCTGGCCCACGTTTATCGGGCTTACTAGCGGCCTGTATCTTTTGGTCAATGCGCTATTTGCCTTTGCCTATAGCTGGGGCGACGGGATCGCTAGGGTGAGTGGAAGTGAGCCCGAACAGCTACTTGATCTGTTCTTTTTTAGCGTGCAGACGATGGCTTCGATTGGCTATGGCGCTATGTATCCAGATAGCCTGTATGCTCATTGGCTGGTGGTGATCGAGTCGCTAGTAGGGCTGTTTTTTATTGCGATGACAACGGGGCTAGTCTACGCTCGGTTTTCTTTGCCAACAGCGCGCATTTTGTTTAGCAGCGTGGCAGTTATTGCTCCTTTCAATGGCGTATCGACACTGATGTTTCGCACGGCAAATAAGCGAAAAAATTACATTCTAGAAGCGCAGCTATGGGTGACACTGGTGCGCGATGAGTATAGCGACGAGGGTGATTTTATGCGGCGTTTTCACGATGTGCCGCTGGTGCGATCGCATACCCCGATCTTCAGCCTTTCCTGGACTGCCATGCATCAAATTGAGTCCGGCGGTCTGCTCGACGGCGACACGGTAGAGACATTAGAGCGCGATCGCGCCGAGATTATTGTTACTCTCACTGGGCTAGATGAAACCTTAGCCCAAACCATCCACGCCCGCCATACTTTCCAAGCAAAAGATATCTACTGGAATTACCGCTTCGACGATATCCTCCTCTCCAACGCTCAAGGCCGCCGTCTAATCGACTTCAATCGATTCCATCAGATTCATCCGATTAGCAAACCACGTCAGCTACCCAGCGGTCGTACGCTTAGCAACGGTAAAATTCCGACCCCAATAGAGGACGCTCTCTAGCTAGCATCAGATGCATTCGCACCGCTAGCTAACCACCTTGCTTTTTTATAACAAGGTTTGATAACAGGGGTTTCACTGCTAGATAATGTATGAAGCAACGTGGTGAGTGCTATAGAAGCAGCTAATACTACTAGAGGATAACAAGCTAGCAGTGGCCAAAAAACAAAGTATTTCTGTCTGGCATCTGATCAGGCAACAGCTCGATCAAAGACTCAGTCAACGACCGCGTTACCGTTTACGCAGATTAGTCCTACCAAGACTGACCTTGACGCTGACGGTTACGTTAATGATCAGCCTGCTTTGCGGTGGCCTGCTTTTTGGCGGCCCTGCTCATGCCGACAACTTCGATCGCATGAACCTACGACAGCAGGATTTTTCTGGTCAGGATCTTACTGGCAACGACTATACGCGCGCTGACCTTACCGAGGCAGATCTTAGCCACACTAATCTAGAGCAAGTACGACTATTTACCACTAGGCTTAACCGAGCGAATCTAGAAGGGGCCAATCTACGAGGGGCTACTTTAGACGGAGCCAGTATGGTGGGCGCTAACCTTAAAGATGCTGTCTTAGAAGGTGCCTATGCCATCAACATTGATTTTCGCGGAATCGATATCGAAGGCGCGGACTTCACCGATGTCTTGCTAGACCCTAAAGACAATGACAAGCTGTGTGAAATCGCCAGTGGGACTAATCCTGTCACTGGCAGAGAGACTAAAGAGACTTTGTACTGTCCCTAATGTTGCTGAAGTATCGCGGGTAAGCAGGGCGACTGTGAACAGTCACATTTGTGAGTAGTCGTATCTATGAGCAAGCCCAAGGCGATCGCTACAGATAGCCATGCTCTGCCAAAAATGCCAAAGACATATCTAGATCAGATTCGTCTTTGACATTTGTGTTCTCCCTGCCAAGGATTTCCATATTAGCCTCAGCAGCGGCATGAGTGCTGGGGCCATACCGAGTAAACTTCTCTACATATTTACCTAGCACATCGCCTTCGAGATTGACCAAATCTCCGGGCTGAAGGTAGCGCAAATTCGTTTCGGCGTAGGTGACTGGAATAACCGCCGTCTGGAACCAATCGCCGGTATTACTACACTCTGCCACGGTAAGGCTAATCCCATTGACAGCAATGCTGCCTTTATTAACGATATAGCGAGCCACTTTGGGACTGACACCTCGAAAGCAAATCTCCCAGGCATCGCCAGTGGGTTCAGCGCTTTCTAGCTGACCGGTGCCATCGACATGCCCAGTCACAAAATGGCCGCCAATTTTGCTGCCTACTCGCAGGGAAGCCTCTAGATTTACCTTGCCATTTTCGGGTAATTTCCCAAGGGTGGATTTGTCTAGGGTTTCGGGGGAAGCCGCTGCGATGAAGCCTTTTGTCAGAATTTGCTCGACAGTCAGGCAAACGCCGTCGACCGCAATACTATCACCGAGTTCAATTCCCATCAGCACCGGGTCTTGAATAGTAGGACAGGTAATTTTGAGCTGATACTGGCTCAGGTGCTGTAGCTGACCAATACTCTGAACTAAACCTGTAAACATAAATCTTGTAGAGATAGTGCGGTCATCAAGAATTGCTTCTTGAGGCTTAATTCTTGAGACCTTATGCCTAGAACTTGAGCGAGATGTTCGATTTACTCTAACGCAGTTGCGTGTTCACCACGACGTGGCACAGTGACGTGGTGCAGTCGTAGCCTCAAGTTCACCATGTTTTCGATAAAGTTTTTTTATCTTTCACTGAGTTTTTCTAAAAATCGCTTTAGCCTAGAGAGACATATAAAGTTGCTTTTTTAGTTTGAAGAACGTTTTACCTGGCAAACCTAAGGAACTAAGCGATGATTGAGATGACGGTTGCGGGGATTGCCATTGATGGAGGCACTCGAAATCCAGTAATTTTGCTACGTGATGCGTCTCAAAGGCGGCAGCTACCGATTTTTATATCCGCTGAGCAGTCTCGAACGATTCGCTCTGTTTTAGAGGGCGAGAAGACAGCCCGGCCTATGACTCATGATCTGATTGTGAATCTGATGAACGCCTGGGAAGTAGATTTGCAGCGGGTGGTGATTCACTCACTTAGAGACAGCACGTTCTATGCGGTGATGACGGTAGGACGGGGCAAGAAAAAGAAGGAGATTGATGCGCGGCCCAGCGATGCGATCGCAGTAGCGCTCAGAGTCAATGCGCCGATCTGGGTGATGGAAGAAGTCATTGTAGACGCGGCGATGCCTGTAGACCAGGCCGCTGATGCCGCCGAATCGAAGGCATTTAGAGCATTTGTTTCAGATATTAGCCCGGCGGACTTTGCTGAGCGTGGTCGTTCTGTTTAGTCTCTATGCATGATCGCCTCTTTGGCAAGACTGAGCGTCGATTGTCCGTTTTTTCCCTGGGCACTATGCGGTTTGACTCTGCCGATGCCGCTAGAGCGGTGATTACAGCGGCGATCGCCCAAGGTATTAATCACATAGAAACAGCGCCAGCCTATGGCCAAAGCGAACGCTACGTCGGTAAAGCGCTACACCGCATTTTCTTAGACGGGCTGATTAGCCGCTCTGATCTAACTATCACTAGTAAAATTGCGCCCACAGTTGAGCTAGCAGATGTGAAATCTACTGTGCAGGCGTCTTTGACTCGCTTGGGCATCGACTACCTAGACTGTCTAGCGATTCACGGCATTAACACGCGATCACACCTAGAGGCGGTTCAAATAAATCTGCTGGCGGCGATCGCTTCACTTCAACGGCAGGGACTTGTTCATCATCTAGGGTTTTCGACCCACGCACCGCTAGCGATTATCCAAGACGCGATCGCTAGCGGTGCTTTCAGCTTTATTAACCTGCACTACAGCTTCTTTTTTCAGCGCAATCAGGCAGCAGTTGCCCAGGCTCACCAGCAGCAAATGGGCATTTTTATCATCTCTCCAGCGGACAAAGCCGGACTGCTCTACACCCCCCCTGAAGCGCTTAAGGCCCTTTGCGCTCCTTTTGATCCGCTACTGCTTAACTATCGATGGCTGCTGAGCGATCCTCGCATCACTACCCTTAGCATCGGTCCGGCAGTGCCAGAAGAACTAAATTGGCCGCTACAGGTCCAAGACAAAGACGGTCCGCTTGATCTAGAAGAGCAACAGGCCATCAGGCGATTAGAAAGCGCCCAAGAGAATACGTTGGGAGGCGATCGCTGCGCTCAGTGCCATGCCTGCTTGCCATGTCCAGAAAGCATCAACATTCCAGAAGTATTGCGATTGCGAAACCTCACCGTAGCCTACGACATGCAGCGCTTTGGTCAGTATCGGTATGGCATGTTTGAGAACGCGGGTCATTGGTTTCCGGGCAGGCGGGGCGATCGCTGCACCGATTGCGGAGATTGTTTGCCTCGCTGTCCCGAACAGCTTGATATTCCGACCTTACTTAGAGACACTCATCGCCGACTCGCTGGCAAGCGCCGCCGTCGTCTCTGGGAAGAGTAAGAAGATTAGTAAAGTCACAAAGATATAAACAACAAAAACCTCTCTTTACTTACTTAAAGAATGGAGAAAATTGTTTATTTTTTATGACTTTTTGCTTGCGTTTGATTCCTGCATTTAAAAGAGATATTAGCTAGCACAGAGCTTGCCGCTGACCTCAGAAAAGATACGTTACTTCATGCCCTCTCAGCCCTTTTGTTATCGCTAATTGTCTATGCTCACAAGCTATAGATTTTCTTCTCTTTGTTGAGCGGCACAAGTGAATCTAATCGGTAGGATGAAAGAAACAAGCGGTTGCCTCAAAAGCAAAACTACACAAAAAGACCACAGATCCTTTAGTGTAGCCATAGAAATAAGGCTATTGAGAAATTAGTCGACGAGAAATTGACCATTGTTGAGAAATCAGTTGAAAGTAGATTCCTTCTAAGCAACTATAGGTTTACTTCGGTCAGTCACTATCAACCAAAAAAACAGATCACCGTCTTACAGGATTCAGAAACTATATGACCTTCACTCAAGAACAGTACCTCTCTGGTAACGGCACCCCAACCGATGACAGAGTAGCCGTACTGCTGATGGGTTATGGCGAAGTCGAAAGCTACGAAGACTTTGCCAACTACAACGAGCAAGCCCTTAATCTGTTAACCGCTAAGTTTGCGCCTGTGCCAACTTGGATATATCCTCCCCTGGCCAAGCTATTAGCTATGTTTGATCTGCATGAGTGGAGCCATCAGCACGGTAACTTTGTCTCTCCTCACAACGCTATTTTTGAAAAGCAAAGAGCGGGAATCGAAACTTGCTTACAAAATCGCTGGGGCGACCAGGTCAAAGTCTTCAAAGCGTTTAACTTTTGCGCTCCGCATCTGCCCGAACAGGTACTAGAAACGGTCAAGGCAGAAGGCTTTACCAAGCTGCTAATCTATCCGCTGCTAGTTGTAGATTCTATCTTTACCAGCGGGATCGCGGTAGAACAAGTCAACGACGCACTGACTAAGCTGGCAGGCCCAGGCGAGCACTGGCTGAAAGGGACTCGCTACATTCCCTCTTTTTATAACGAAGAGCGCTATATTAACCTGCTTGCAAACCTAGTCGAAGAAAAGATAGAAAAAGAGCTAGCCGTGGCCCACCTGCCTTCTCAAACTGGCATTATCTTGCTCAATCACGGCTGTCCGCACAAGGCTAAAGGCTTTACTTCTGGAATTGACGAAAGCCAGAAGCTCTATGAAGCCGTGCGTGAAAAGCTAATACGTAAGTATCCGCTAATCTCGATTGGCTGGATGAACCACGACACGCCGCTAATCGACTGGACTCAACCCAACATGGCAGTGGCCGGTCAAAACATCATCGACTTAGGCGCGACAGCTCTGGTGATGATGCCGATTGGCTTTGCCACCGAGAACCATGAAACGTTGCTAGATGTAGATCACATTATTCATAGCCTGCGTCGCAAGAATCCTCAGGTCACTTACGTGCAGATGGACTGTGTCAATGATCATCCCGAATTTTTGCAGATGGTCGCCGACTGGGCGGATTCTGAAATTCAAGCTTTGTTAGAAGCCGCACCGCTGAGTGTGAATACAGAGCTAAGAGAAAAGCTCAGGGAAGCAAGTGCTGAGCATACTCACCACGGTCACGGACCTCACGATCACGGACATCATGATCACAGCCGCGATCGCCACAGTCACAGTCACCCTAGCCACGGTCATCAAAGCCACGGCTCGAACGAGCACGACCATAGTCACAGCCACGCCAGTCACAACCATGACCATGGCTCTCATGCTCACGACGCCAATCACGATCCCGAAGCAGCGTCCGCCGACAAAGCAAAAGCACACAGCCACCCACATTAGCCAATAAAATTCACTATCCTGTAGAGACCCTTCTATTTAGAGATATCTACTTTCTCTACAGTCATGCGCCTGTCCCTTGCTCGTCCAATGAAACGTCCGCTGCCCTGGCTGATAGGGCTAGGGCTAATTGGCTTGATAGGGGCAGGCGTAATTGCTTTTTCTGTGGCGAGGCGAGGCGTCAACTACGATATTGAGGCGCTGACGGTGCCCGTCGCGGCTAGCGAGCTAACGGTGCGGATTACGGCTAGTGGCAGCGTAGAACCAGTGCGAACAGTGAATGTCAGCCCGAAGTCGGCAGGCATTGTCGAAACGTTGTTTGTGGAGCAGGGCGATCGCGTCACCCAAGGTCAGCTAATTGCTGAAATGGATCGCGACCAAGTGGAGGCGCAGATGGTTCAAAACCGAGCTGGGGTGGCCGAAGCGAGAGCCCAGCTTGACGATGCACTAGGCGGTGCGTCTGATACAGATATTGCCCAGGCTGAAGCGGCGCTAGAGTCGGCCCACGCCCAGCTCCGAGAAGCCCAGGCGCGACTAGAGCTAGCCCAAGAAGATCGCGATCGCACCCAAAGTTTGTTTGAGCAGGGAGCCGTTTCTAGAAGCGAGCTAGAGGTAGATATCAGTGAGAGTCGCAGCGCAGCGGCCACTGTAGAGCAACTGGCCGCCAGCGTTAACGAGGCAGAACAGCGATTGATCGATCAGCAAAATGGCAGCGACGCAGAAGAAATTGCTCAGGCTGAAGCGCGGCTGCGAAGAGCACAAGGGCAGCTGCAGGGGATACAGTCGCAGCTAGCAGATACCGAAATTCGAGCGCCGTTTGCCGGTATTGTCACCCAGCGGTTTGCATCGGAAGGCGCTTTTGTGACGCCCACCGCGACAGCTTCAGAGGTGACTTCGGCCACCTCTACAGCGATTGTCGCGATCGCCAGTGGTTTAGAAGTGATTGCCGAAGTACCAGAAGCCGACATTAGCCGCATTCAGAGCGGTCAAGCAGTTGAAATCCAGGCAGATGCTTTTCCAGAAGAGATTTTTGAAGGTGAAGTCAAATTGATTGCACCCGAAGCCATCGAACGGCAAAACGTGACTGTCTTTCAGGTGAAGATCGACATACTTACAGGTACAGACCAGCTGAGATCGAATATGAACGTCAACGTTGCTTTTATCGGCGATCGCTTAGACAATGCGCTAGTTGTTCCGGCAGTTGCTGTGGTTACACCAAGAGGTGAGACGGGCGTGCTGGTGCCCGACGAAACTGATAGAGCACGGTTTACGCCAGTTGTGTTAGGAACGCAGGTGGGCGATCGCATTCAGATTGTTGAGGGCTTGGAGGAAGGCGATCGCGTCTTTATTGATTTGCCCCCCAATCAAAGCTTAGATAACTTAACCTTTGGCCGCGACTAGAGTCAGTGAATAAAGGCTGACTGAATTGACTAACCTTCGATAGTCAATGAGACTGAGCTAGCGTCAAGCGCCATCGATATTTCCACTGAATGCCCTGCGCTGTTCTAATACTCTTAATGAGGGAAACGCCGAGTCATCTCTTTTTGCTAAATGAGAGAACCCCTTAACTGCTACCTTTGGCAAACAACCTTAGTAGGACTGCATGTTATCAGCGACTCATTAATCGCGCGCTCCTACTTTTCTATTCCACTGACGCTGACCTATTTCATCTACGAGCGAAAGCAAGACTTTCCACGTGCTCTCACGCTACTATTCAGCAGCTTTATTCTTCTTTGTGGCTTTGGCCATCTGATTGATGCTGACCACTCTGCCCTTTTGCGTCAGAGGCTTCGCTGTTGATATAGCATGAGGATGCATGTTTACTTTGCTAGTCGAGTTACGTAGTGCTCTACAACAGTTCTATCTGATGGGAATGTCCTGAGTGAGTCTACAAAAGTCATAGAGAAAAGTTCATTTACTTCCAGTGCTGAACACCGCCTGTCTTGTTCGGCAATACTCCTCAATTAAGTAGTTTTCTTTTTTGTTAACATTTATTAACATAGATGAGAGCGAACGGATTTGCCTCTGATGCTGTTCTGTCAATTCGGATCATGAACCGTGCTGACGAACGAGAGCTAGAAAAGCTTGCTTTGCTCAGCCTTCCTTATCCCTTGGTCTCTTATGCAAGAACCTACTTCCTCGGGCGATAAAGCGGATCGCTTATTTGAAAGACTCGCCTTAGAAAAAACAGCTTTAGAAGGAACCTTGATCCAGTCCTCAGGCTCAAATGCCCATGCTAACAATGCTTCATTCACCGAAAACCGCTTGCCCATTACCGACGAACTGCTAAAAAGTATCACAGCAGCGATAGAGCAACTGTACAAAGAGCGGTTGGGTCAGCCCCCTCAGCAGGTAAGCTGTGATTTGCTAGACAGCCGACTAGTGATATGGGTAGAAGGAAGTATCACACCGGTAGAGAGGCTACTGTTTTTAGAGAAAGCTCTAGAGGCGCAGAGAGTGTGCTTTACGGTCGATAGGCTGATGCATCGGCAGCTAGTTAGCTTGATAGAACGGCGTCTCAATGTGAGGGTAGTAACGATGGTGGCCGATACCTGCTATGAACAGGGCTGCACGGGTCTAATTGCTAAGCTATCATCGTCTCCAATAAGAGAAAACAGGTAAGAGAAAACAGGTAAGAGAAGATAGCTCTGAGTAGCTGCGTCGCTTTTCTAAGGTTTGCGTCGCTGAGCGCTTTTTACCGATTTAGCTGCTGATGCACCGTCTAGCAAGACTAATAGGTCAAGCTTTTGTAGCTGTGCTGATTGTAGGAAGGAGATGTCGGCCACTGCTAGGCCGAAGCGATCGCAAAGTAGGACAAAGAGTCTGTTCTTTAGCGCTTGATTGATGGCTAGACCCATCTCTAGTGCTAGTGTGTCCTGCTGCTGCTGAAAAAGGTAGTTCTCGGTGGCAGAGACGGGCCTCTCTATACGAATGACAAAGTCCATTTCTTCTATCACTCTGCACTCGACCCAATCTAGCCTAGTGCCTAAATACGCATAGAAGAGCTGCTCTACGGCTGCTTCTATGGAAGCAGTCAGTGCTTGTAAGTTGGGTAGCGGCTCTATCATTGCTATTAAGGTGTGTTCTATTGGGCTGATGGCAAGATGCTACGGCACGTAAGCGTAGTAAATAGCACTCGTTGAAAGCAAGTAACGTCTATCGTAGGCTGCCGCCGCTATCTAGCCCTGCGGCATAAGGCTTAGAGCGCAGTTGTATAAAGAACGAAAATACCAACCATAATCTATGCAATTGGGTATAAGTACTTACTTTCGCTGTGAAGTGCTTTGGAAAGATTGTGAGCAACGGTAGTAGTAGAAGCGGCCAGACTGGTGACTAAATATATTCATTCCTTGTAGAAAATTACATTGTTGAAAACAAAGGGTATCATCTTAATAGAACTTTACACTCGTTCGTTTGGCATAGATGTGCGAATCAAACCAACTCTTGTGGAAACTTCTACTCTTCAAGACAACCAGCTTCAATAAGCGCAACTATTTAATAGCGATAGTCCGAAACCAGGCGCTTGCAGATTTCAATACTGTGATCGCCTGGTATTTTATATCTAAAGCAAGAGATCGCTCTATGTCAAAAGTATGTTTCTAAAAAGAAAATCACGTGCTGTTCTCAATTTCTCTATGGAAAGAAAGGGAAAGCAGGTAAAAAGAATTGGTACTTCTGTCTGGGCTGGGAGTTACTTTGATATACCTACTAGTAAGTATGTGCTCCTAGGCTGTTCTTTAGAGTGATTAGCATATATATTCCTACCTATGCTTGGTGCGATAGTCATTCTTCTTTTAGTAGAGCTGTCGCGGTGGTAGTTGCAGAAACCGTACTGACACCTGCTGACAAGAGTGTTGACCAATAAGCTATGGAAGCCTTGAAAGCAAAGCTACTAGATAAAGTCGATGATATTATCGAGCGTTGGACCAGAGAGGTTCGTCGTGATATCAGGCAAAGCTACAACGTAACGATGACCTATGAGTCTATTCACAGCCGACTGCCGCTGATGATCGAAGCAATATCAGCGTGCTTAGCGAATGAATCAGCCAAAGGTCCTATTCACGAGCTACAGTTAGAGTCCTGGGAGCGACTTCAAATACCCGTAGAACTAGGGTTTGACATTAGGGAAATGGATAGAGAGTTCAACATTTTGCGGATGTTGCTGCTCTCTTCCCTTCAGTTTGATTTCAGATCCGAGAATGTTTCAGATGCTGTTGTGGCGCTGCGTTCGATTGATAGCGTGCTTGAGCGCATCTCCGGCAGTGCGGCTGAACGATACACTCAGTATCAGCTAGAGCGCTTGGAACCCATGCACCAGAAGCTGCTCACAAGTAATCAGGAGCTAGTTCGCCTCGTGCAGATGCAGAAGGACAATGCGTCATACCTAGCACATGAACTAAAGAACCCGCTCAATTCAGTGATTTCGTTCTCAACGTTACTGCTGCGGGCACGAAAGCAGACTTCCTCTACTAGTAAGGTGCCTGCCAAGGAGCTTAAGCATCTAGAGCGCATCTACGAAAACGGCATACAGATGCTTCAGCTAGTCAACAATATGCTAGAAGTATCTCGCAAAAACTCGCAGCAGCACTCGATAAAGGTAGGGCAGTTTGAAGTCGCTAAGCTAGTAGAGCGGGTGGTCGAGTCTCAGCGGCCTGCAGCGCTGAAGAAAGGGCTGAGCCTGACGGTAGATTGTCGAAGTGCGCCTCCTTTGGTCAGTACAGACATGCTACGGCTGCAGCAGGTGATAGTAAATCTAATCAGCAATGCGATTCGCTATACCGACAGCGGCAGCATCCAGGTTAGCTGTGCTGGACTAGAACATGACCGCTGGCTGCTGTCTGTTCAAGATACGGGTAGAGGCATTAGCCCAGCACAGCAAGAGAATATCTTCAAGCCATATCTTAGAGATAGCGAAGCGGTGTCTCATCCTACTGATAGTACCGGATTGGGCTTAGCGATTGTTAGTAAGCTAGTAGTTTTGCTACAAGGTGAGCTAAAACTTACTTCGATAGTAGGCAAAGGCTCTACTTTTTCTATTATATTACCGCTCGATACCGGCGAAGACTATTCGCAGACTAGCTAGTGAGGTTCGTTATGCCTGGGGTTAGGTGGCTGACTGCTTCTGAACATAACTAGTTTCTAGGTTTCATTACAAGATAGGAAGAGCCGTAAATGTCAATGATCCGACAGGCAAAAGTTGAGGATGCAAGCGTTTTATGTAGGCTACTTCATCAGTTGAAATACACCTCAAAGTTAACTCAAGTGGAGCAAGCTTTATCTGACAACGATAAGGATTCTAATTCTGGCGTTTATGTGTATGAGCATTTGAACAAAGTAGTGGGATTCATCTCTGTTCTTCGATTCTTCTACTTTCCGGTAATGTCTAATAAATAGGCTGTTGTTGCGTAGTTGTCGGCGCGGTAATATGCACAAGTTTCTTTCTCTTTCGACCAATCATCTGCCAGAGCAAAAATGGCTTCAGTATGGCTTATGTGAGTGTCGTCAGCAGCAGCGCGTCGCATCGCTTGAAGAACTGAGAAAATGAGGAAAACTGATAGGTCAGTACCTGTCTATGCTCTACCCAGACGAGTGCAATTACCAGCCAGTGAAACAGTCTATGCAGCCTCCGACGAATTGAGGTCTTGCTGGCGCGATCGCAGCGCAGATGCTCCCCATGAAACTGTAGATGTGTCGCTTCGTCTTGTAGGATTCTTTCAAATAGCCGTTTGGCCTGAGGGTCGCTACTGGCTTTAGCAAGTGTTGAGTAGTATGCGATCGCAATTACCTCTGCTGTCAACAGCACTGAGATCATCATCTCCCAGCCACACAGCTGGCGCACCTTACGAAAAAGCCCATCGCTCCACTGTTTGGCGATCGGTTCTACATCGTTTGCTCGCAGCGCCTCAGCCATGTAGTAGGCATGTCTTTGTTCTTCTTTGATAAACTGTTGTATCGCTAGCAAATAGTCAGGATTGTCGTGTCGCTGAGCATAGCTGGCGGCGAGTGCCTTTAGCGTTCTTCCTTCCGAGCATTCTCCTAGTTGAAAGACTTTGATGGAATCAACTAGATGAGCGTCTAGGCGCAGTGTAGAAAAATCGATCTCTTGGGCAAACTGCTGCCAGCGCTTCGTGTTTTGTGAGAAGGCCCTTGTCCAGTGCTTAGTATCGTTAGCATTAGCACCGCTGTGCTGGTCTGTGCCGTGTATTGTTGCAGTCATTAAAAGGATTTTGCTTAAGCTTGAATGTGATATTGACTACAGGCGCTCAATCTACATTTTCCGAAAATTTCGATCTAGCGGAGCACGATGGCTATAGTGAAGAAGCCAACAGTGAAGAAGTTAGCGGTGAAGAAGCCAGCGCGAAAGAAGCTGGTTCACCTTAGAATAGATAGCCAACCGTAGGAGACGCACGCATGTCCACCGCTCAGGAAACGCCACCCGATATAGAGGAAACAACGGGCGATAGGGCACAGCCAGATAAGTCACTAAGTGAGTCGCAGCCCGATGAGTCATCGCCCGATGAGTCACCGTCAGACGAGTCGCCAGCAGGCGATACCCGGTTCAGTCTGTTTCAGCTATGGAATATGAACCTTGGATTCCTAGGTATTCAGTTTGGCTGGGGTCTGCAAATGGCCAACATGAGCTCTATTTTTGAGTATCTAGGGGCTAGCGCTCACAATTTGCCAATTTTGTGGCTAGCAGCGCCGCTGACAGGGCTAATTGTGCAGCCGATTATTGGCAATCTCAGCGACCATACGTGGAGTGCGCTGGGCCGCAGGCGACCTTATCTATTGGGCGGGGCGATCGCGGCGGCAGTTGCGCTGGTGCTGATGCCCAGTTCATCGACTCTATGGATGGCGGCGGCGCTGCTGTGGCTGTTAGATACCAGTGCCAATGTGAGTATGGTGCCGTTTCGGGCCTTCATCGGCGACCTCTTGCCGAAAAAGCAGCGAACGCAAGGGTTTGCGATGCAGAGCGTGATGGTGGGACTAGGCGCGATCGCGGCCTCTAGCATGCCTTGGCTGCTGAATCACTTGTTCGGCGTAGATGCGTCTTCAAGCCCGGATCAACGGATTCCGCTGACGGTAGAATTCTCCTTTTATATCGGTGCGGCGCTGTTTTTAGGGACAACGGTATGGACGGCGATCACCACCGCTGAGTCCCCGCCAAAAGATCTGGCTAAGTTTGAGCGGCGGCAGGCAGAGCATGGCGGCATCTTCAACAGCTTGCAAGAGACGTTTCAAGCACTGCGACAGATGCCGAAGACCATGCAGCAGCTAGCCTGGGTGCAGATATTCACCTGGCTGGGAATTTTCTGCTTTTTCCTCTACTTTCCGCCAGCGGTGGCTCGTAATCTGTTCGGTGCAGCGCAAAACGACTCGGATTTGTACAATGCTGGGATTGAATGGGCTGGCCTGTGTTTTGCCATGTTCAACGCAGTTTGTATTCCCTTTTCGCTGCTGCTGCCTAGGCTAACTCGGCGCATCAGTCGCAAGGCCGTTCACAGCATTTGCTTAGCCTGCGGTGGGTTGAGTTTGGTTTCTTTATTGCTAGTGCAGCAGCCTTGGATGTTGCTATTGCCGATGGTGGGATTTGGCCTAACTTGGGCGAGCGCTCAGTCAATTCCCTATGCCATTTTGACCTACGCTATTCCTAATCAGCAGCGCGGCATTTATCAGGGCATTTTTAACTTTTTTATCGTGCTGCCAGAGATTGGTATTGCCTTGGGGTTTGGCTGGGTGATGGAACACTGGCTGCATGACAATCGCCTGATGGCCGTGGTGATAGGCGGCGTCTTTTTGCTGCTAGCTGCGGCGATTATGCCGTTCGTGCAAGTGCCACAGCAGTCGTTGGAGTCTCTATCTGAAAGTGCTGCCGAAGACACTGCCGAAGGCACTACCGAAGACGCCGCTGAAGATGCCACTGAAGACGTTGTTGAAGATGCTGCTAACGATAGCCGTCTGGGAGAGCCTGCTACCTCATGACAACAGACACTTTCCCTATACTCTCATTCAAGCTAGATCGGCTCTCTCAGCTTTTGCTGCTGGCAGTAACGGTGTTGGTCTACAGCGTGCTAGGAATGGCGATCGCCAATTCACTGTTTGTCACCCACGTAGGCGCTGGGCATTTACCCCAGGCGTTTATCTTGATTGGGCTGTGCTCTATGCCTGCCTATGCGGTGTTCTCACAGATCGTAGATAGCTATAGCCGACCGCAGCTCTTTCGCTACGTGCTGCTGCTGTCTGTTGTGGCAATCATCGGGCTGCGGCTGCTGCTCTCGCAAGAGTCTACCTACGCCTACTACATTCTGCTGATTGCAATTTTCTTTCAGTGGGATTTTCACAACAACGTGCTCTATCCCAGCCTGCTGACAGACTACTTCACGACCTTAGAGTACAAGCGCTATGCCCCCTATATTGGCATTGCTCAGGCGGTAGGAACGTTGCTAGGCGGCGGCCTGACTACGCTACTGTCTCAATATTTTAGAACCCGAGATCTGCTGTTGTTTATGCCAGTGGTTTTTCTGATCGGGGTAGCACAGCTCGTGTATTTAGAGCGATCGCAAAGGCGAGTCAACGTCGGTGAGTCTAATCAGGCGGTCGGCATCATCGAGTCGCTACGTACCTTTCCCGAGTTAGTCAGACGCTATCCGCTAGCGCTGTTCCTAGCTAGCAGCAGCTTCTTGCTAGTGATCATTTACACCAGTTCTGAATTTCTCTGGTTCAGCATCTACGGTAGTCACTTTGGCGAACAGGCGCTGACAGGCTTTTTGGGCGGCATGAGAATCGTCATCAGCCTGGTGCAGGTGGCGGTGATCTACGGCGCGACGCGCCCACTGCTGAAAACTTTGGGCGTGGCGCAGATGAATCCGGTGTATCCACTGACGACCCTGGCGAGCTTCGCAGGGCTACTTTCTCACTTCGGGCTGCCCGCAGCGATAGGACTGCATGTCAACGGCGATGCATTGTACAAGGGGATCAATCTGCCGGTTCATCAGCTTAATTACAATGCCATTCCTCGGGAGTTTGTCGGGCGGATTCGCTCGCTTAGTGACGGACTCATCTACGCACTGGGGCTGACGCTGGCCGGGACGCTGCTTTGGATTAGCGAAACGCGGCTGACTTTGATGCAGATTGCTTGGCTGGTAGCCGGGCTGACGGTGCTGCTGCTGCTAGTACGTCTGCCGATGGGTCGCTTTTATGCCAGCGGTCTAGAAGCCATGATTCGCTCGGACAGCCTAGATCTCGATGAGTTTGATCTGTATCCGATTCAGCTCACGCCGCAGTCGGCTACAGCCGTCAAAGATCTGCTAACCGATGGCGATCGCTATAGTCAGCTCAAAGGGCTCGAACTAGCGGCGCGGATGGATCAACCCAGTCAGTTCTTGCCTGAGATAGAACCGCTGGTCGCCGCTGGAAACTCGTCTGATAGCTTGCCTGACAGTCAGGTTTATGAACAGGTAATCGCTCTATTTAGCCCCAGCGAGCCCGAGCTGCAAGCGACTTTCAAAGCTAAGCTCCAAACCCCGGAGCTACGAGCATTCGCCTTAGAAGTGCTGCTGATCAATCAGTATGTGCCCGACGCTAAGGACATTCAAACCTGGCTGAGCGACCCCAGCGAAGAGATCAAAATACTGGGGAGAATTGCCGATCTTATTGTTAACGCTCCCTCCGACTCTAGCAATGCCTCTGTCCATACTTCTGGTTCTGATTCTAGTCATACTTCTGGCCATACCAGTCTCGATCAATGGCCCAATCCTCTCACGCCCAAAGCCGCCCGTATCATCACTCGCGTGGTCGCCTACAGCAAAAACTCTCGGCTGGCGTCGCTGATTCCCGACCTGGTTTTGACTCAAACTAGCCCAGATATCGTTCGCACTGGCCTAGAGGCGCTACAGCCACTCACCTATCGAGGTGATGACGCCACCGCTAGCATGGCCCATAGCAAGCTGAGTCACTACGATCCTATGGTCAAAATCGCGGCGCTAGAACTGCTGCGGATCAGCTGCTGCGACCAGACGCTCTCTGCGATTGGCGACTGCCTGAGTGATGACGATCCGCGTGTCAGAGTGCAAGCAGCTAAAGCCCTGGCAGCCTACGGTCGTGCGGGCGTCGATCTAGCCAAGGCGAGCTTGAACCATCCGCAGGTAGAGGTGGTGAACGCGGCGATTACGGCGATTGGGCTGGTGCAATCGCGCTATGCCGGTAATGTCCTGTTTGACTACCTGGCACCGAGCTATGCACTCTTGTCTAAAACTCGGCGCTGGCAGTCACAGATACCTAGCCACGCCCCTAGCTGGCAAGCACTGGCGGTAGCTATTGACGACTATCACGATCGCCTGATCCAAAAAGTGCTCTATGTTCTTTCGGCGCTAGGGCACGCTCGCACGGTCAATGCGGTCAATCGCCTGCTAGCGACCAATGCTCAAGCGGAGCTAGAAAACGCTATCGAAGTACTGGCCTCGCTCAACCATCGGCGATTTGTCATCCCGCTGATGCCGCTATTAGAAGCGTTGGTATCCCCAGCCGAGGCTGAGTCAGCCGAGGCAATCAGTGAGGTGACGCCGCTGTGGCTAAAGACAAAAGGCTATCGGCTGCTGCTAGAGGCTTTAGAATCGAGTGAGCGCTGGATTAAATCTGGGGCGCTGATTGCTTTGGCCATGGTGCCATCGGCGCTAGTAAACGATCCAGACCCGTTTGTGAAACAGGTGGCGAGCCAAATTTTTGAAACTACTTTACCTGCTAAGACTGTCATGAATCGATTGCTGCTGTTAAAGACCGTTTCACTGTTCAAGAATCTCTCATTAGA
>NZ_JADEXO010000109.1 GCF_015207105.1 cf. Phormidesmis sp. LEGE 11477 | reverse complement strand
TTCTTACCGACTCTGTAGGAGGCAATTTATGAATAAAAAAACGCTAATCTCTTTACAGCTATCTGATGCTGAGCTTGAGCTATTGAATCGTCTGAGTGAGACTAAGGGCATGAGCAAGTCAGCTGTTATTCGACAGGCTTTGCGGCTTTCGGGACTCATTGAAAGTCGGGTAGAGTCAGGTGAAAAGTTCTATTTTGAGTCAAAAGATAAGGAAAAGTCTGAGCTTGTATTGATGTGATGCTGAGTGTGAGGGGGTGTAGTTGAGACTTCGGTTTTCTGTTCTAGAGTGCGCTAGTGGGCAACCTGTGCCTGCGGTACTGACAGAGATGTCTGAAAGGCATTTGGCTGATTATGAGACTTTCTGGAAGGAACGGCTTCGGCAGGGGGATGAAGATGCACACTGAGACTGGAAGCGAAAGTACGAGTTTGCTGAGCTTCAACCTAGCTATGAGAAATATGCAGTTGAGGTTGAAGACATCGCACAAGGTTTGATGTTTATCGAGCTAGATATGCATCGCTCTAGGCTTGATACTGAAAAGAACATTGTGTATGTGGAATACCTAGCAACGGCTCCTTGGAACAGATCGTCTTCGTCGGTGCCTACTTCGTCTCTGCCTACCTACAGAGGTGTCGGCTCTGGGCTGTTGAGCTATGCTATACACCGTAGTGTAGAGCTTGAATACAAGGGTAGATTAGGACTACATGCGCTGCCAAGGGCTAAGCCTTTTTATACGCGATTTGGAATGCAAAAGTTTGGTCGCGATGTGGATAAGTACGATCTTGAATATTTTGAGCTAGATAGCGATGTAGGACTGAGTATTCGAGATAGGTTTATGAGTGGGGCAAGTGAGGGTTAGCTAGTTTTGCTGTATTGAAGGGAGAGAAGAGGGCATGGCTGAAAAAAATTGGTTAGAGTGGGCGGTTTCGATGGAGGAAGCGGCTGGTTGCGATGTTGAAGCAGGGCCGGACGTTGGCCGACTCTTGATTGGATATATTAATCAGCTAGAGGGCGGGGTGACTTATGAGAAACTGTTGACTTTTTTGAAAGGAGAGCTGGAAGACGTTCTACCTGTGGAAGAGATTGAGACCATTGCGAACAGTACTCTGGAGGATGTATCGCAGCGGGTACGAGACAGAGGGTCTAACCTTAGAATTGCATAGATTGAAATGCCTTTAGATTCTGGTTCTGAGAAAGTCACTAACCTGAGCGAAGCCAAATCTGTGAGGAGAGATGGCGCTGTAGACGATAGACCTATTACGGAGAGCAAGCTAGTAGAATTGTTCGATCAGTTTATTCCGCCTTTGAGCGGTCAGATTGAAGCGCTGAGTGGAAAGGTCACTCGTTTGGAGAATAGCATCAGCCTAATGCAGACGCAGTTCGAGGCTGTCAGAAACGGTGATGCTGGAGATGCTGCTTTGCACGTTACTGCTGACGAATCAGCGGCTGTAGACATTGCGTCTATGCAAGCCAAGATTCACAAGGAGGATTGGTATATATACACAACCAGTCATTTGGCTGAGAAATTAGAGATAAGTATCAATGAGGCCGTGAAGCTTATCAAGCAGTGTTCGTTGAAGGGAGACCCGAAGTATCATACCGGCATCTCTACTGGAAGGTGCGAGACTAGCATCGCCCACAAATATTCAGAGGCTGCTTTCGTTCGGCTAGGTCAGGCACTAAAACTAGGTAGACCGAAGCTATAGCTTTGCTAGTGCCTGCTGAAGGTCGCTGATGATTTCGATGGCTTCTTTTACTTCGTTGTTATAGATGCTGACAACACGTGAGTGGCTAAGTGTAGAGAGCAAGTTAGTATTACTGAGCTGGCTCGGCGTAATTCAGCAAAAGCCTGACGATGCGGCCCATGCGGCGATGCCAGTTGGGATGAGTGCTGCTGAAATTTGCATCCAGAAGTAGATATCCCTGTAGACAGCCCAGGTCTGATATTTCACTGGTTTTACAAAGATCTAGATTTTCTAGCTGGCGATGCGCTAGCTCATCTATGAGGGTTTCTTCAACGAATTTCAGATAGAGGGGATAGGCGCTCGTTCGACAGATATAGGCTTTGTTAAATCCGCAGAGTGCGAGTGTCAGTTCGTCTGTGTGATCTGCTAGATACTTCAGAACTGCTGTTGTTACTTGAGGATGCTGGAGAGAAAAGAAATCATCAACACAGATGATGCCGTCAGGGCCCAGGAGTTTATTAGAAAGCTCTAAATCGCCAAGGACAGCGGCAGCGCTGTGGTCACCATCGATATGAAGCCAGCGGAACGTTTTGTCGCTAGTAGCATAGCGAGGTGTGTAAACAAAATCGCTGGACTTGATCGGATAGAACTCACAGCGACAGACCCGGTTGCTAGATTCTATAGCCGTTTTTGCGGCTTCATTGAGGTAGGGTTCGATGAATACGCAGCTCTCGTTAGACCTTGTGTGCAACATTTGCAAAAACGCAGATTTGCCTTGCCATACGCCTATCTCTAGTAAGTCGCCACAGATCTTAGATTTTGTCTGAAAAGATAGAAGCGTGTCCCAAATTCCAATAGAAGTCTGGTTGAACCATCCGGGTGTAGAAGCATAGGCTGCTTGATATTCCTGAAGCTTCTGGATTTCTGAGGCCATATCTGATGGAAAGATTGCTTTTCCTAAGGGAGTTCGGCATCGGCGGATATCGCCTCACGATCTCGCCGTATAATTCCTAAGCATAGCCGCATTATGAATTGGGAGAGCAGGATGAATCTTACTTTTGCACCTTTGTTTACATTGATCTATGGCATCTTGGCGATCGCAGGTGGCGCTATTGGATACAAGCAAGCAGGCAGTCAGGTCTCTCTTATTTCCGGTTTCATCAGCGGCCTACTGCTGTTGATTGCGGCCTATCTGCTCTATGGCAGAAGTCAGGCAGGTCCATTGTTGGCAGGCGTTGTTAGTTTGGTTCTGGTCATTGTTTTTATTATTCGACTGATCAAAACCCGTAAATTTATGCCTGCTGGACTAATGATCATTATGGGCGTGATCAATTTGATCTCTCTTTCAACCCTGTTTACTGCAGTTTAGACAATGTGGTTTGGCGGCTTTGGTTTAGCGGCTTTGGTTTAGCGATCGCACTTCAACTTCGCTCAACCAAAGTGCGTAGTTGAGCAGGCTCACAGTTAAGCCTTCTGAGAGTGCCAGAACTAATAGCAAGTTTGCCACGATAGGACAAAGCTCTACACCTTACGGCTCTCTACTAGTGACTATGTCTTCCGATCTCAGCGCTTTGATTACGCCAGCTTCTGTCCAAGATATCGCTGTTAATCGGCAGGCATCTCCAAAAGAATCTGTTCAAACGGGCAAAGCTCAGGAAGATAAAGTTCAAAAGGCTGATTCGCACTCGAACGGTCAGCGCTCTAGCGAACAGGTTACAAAGGCTCGCCTGTGGAAGCCTCGTCAGGTGCTGTTTACCCCTGCCGCGTTAGAAGAAGCTTGGGGACAGCAGATCTATCAAAGGGTGAGTGGCTTGGGTCTACCGATCACAAAGCTTAAAAGTAACCGCATTACCGGACTGCGCGGCAAAGACGAGCGCGAAACCTATGCCAGGGCCAAGCAAACGATGGCCGTAGTTACTGCGCCGCCAGGACAGTTCAAGCTACAGCCGATTCCGCCGTCTGCTGACTGGCAGTTTCATCTTGCAGAAGGCTGTCCGGCTCACTGCCAATATTGCTATTTGGCTAGCAGTCTTTCGGGGCCGCCTGCGATTCGCGTCTATGCCAACCTGCCAGCTATCTTAGAAAATACCGATCGCTTTATCAAAGAAGAGAGTGCGTCTACCAGCTTTGAAGTGAGCTGCTATACCGATCCGCTCAGCCTAGAGCATTTGACGGGCAGCTTAGGTGAGTGCATTCGCTATTTTGGCACGCAGCCCCGTAAGAATTTGCGTTGGGTGTCGAAGTTCAACAACGTTGAGCCGCTGCTGGATATAGAGCACAATGGTCGAACTCGCTGCCGAGTGAGTATCAATGCCGATCCGGTATCGAAGGGGTTTGAAGGGGGAACGGCTAGCGTACGCGATCGCATTCAGGCATTGAGAACTTTAGCGCTACCCAAAGCCCAAGGCGGCGGTGGCTACCCTGTCGGCTTCGTGATTGCGCCGATTATGGCCTTTGAAGGCTGGCAAGATAGCTATGCTCAGCTATTTGAAGAGATTGCGACTGCTTTGGACTTTGAATGCGATTTAACCTTCGAGCTGATCACTCACCGATTCACTGCCAAGTCGAAGCAGGTGCTAAACGAATGGTATCCTAACAGCGAGCTAGATATGCAAATGGACTCGCGGACTACGAAGCGCAACAAGTTCGGTGGCATTAAGTATGTCTACGATAAAGAGACTACCCAAGCACTGCGAAAGTTCTTTGAAAAGAGAATAAATCAGACTTTTGCTAACGCGCGGATCTTGTATTGGACATAGATTGATACGAATAGAGTCCTGTAGATAGAGACTTGCAATTGAATGTAGCTATTGGCGTCTGACTGCGTTCAAGCCACGCAGCCCGTCCGGTTGAAAGATTGCGGTGCCGTCTTGATCGAACACATCAAGTTTTTGCGGAATTTATGAACTTTTAGCTGATGGTTCTAACAGAGAACACCTATACGGATGACCATCAAAAATTTCGCTGCTAGTTTGGTAAGAGGAGCATCAGTAAATCTACTAGCGTCTTCAGTTTAGGGCGTTAGGTACAACTTTTTGGAAATAGCCTAGTCAGAGCGGCATCTTTAGCACCAACAGGAATCGTATGAAGTCTGATGCAGCAGGCAGTTGTTCTGCTGTACGGCTTTGTTGGAACGCCATATCTACCGGAAAATCGATCATGCCATATCCTTTGTTAGAAGACTATAAAAGCAAAAAAGCTTGCCCCGAATGTAAAGAACACAAGCTAATTACTAACGACTTTGAGAAAGCAGAAGACAGCTTTATTTACTATCACTGTCTGGGTTGCAACAATCAGTTTTCTGAGTACGGTGCTCAGAAAAAGTCAGGTAGGCAAAAAGCAAAAAGCGGAAAGGGCAGCCTGCGCGAGCCTTCTTTGAGTAACGGTGTGTCTATATTGTTTTTGATTCTGGCAACTATCTTGCTAATCAACGTCATTACTCGAAACGAAGAGCGAAGAGACGACCCTCAGCGCGTTTCCTTCTATCCTGTACAGCTAGAGTCCAACAGATAGAATCAAGCAGCTCGCTCGCTAGGATCATCATCGAAGTGTTGCTTCTGACTCTTGATTAGATCAGGGCTGCTGCGAATCTGTGACTTCGTCTGTTGCTTCCTCTTCGGCTACTAGCCATTCAGAAGTGGGACGTTCGATTGCATTGATAATTCCGCCTGAAACAAGGTGGATTTCGAGGTCGCTGGATTCTTCAGTTTCTACTGAGTCGGCGATTTCTGTTTCTTGTTCGCTACCGTCAGCATTTATCTGCTCTTCGTTGAGGTCAATGACCTGTATATAGCGCTGGTCGCCGCCGAAGTCTGAATCTCCTACTAAGATCTGATAGGTGCTTTTTTCTTCAGAGACATCTGATTCTAGGGTGATGGTGGCGGTTGGATTGTCGAGGCCAAAATCTACTAGGCTGCGGCTGTCAACGTTGATGACGCGGTTGGATGAGCGAGTGAGCTGACTGAGGAGAAAGGCGATCGCACCCTCTTCTGCCACTTGTTCTTCTGGGGTACTCATTTGCCAAACGCCTGACTCATCTTTAACAAAAGTCAGATCGCTCTGGTCGGGGCGGCTCAAGGTAAACTGCGCGATCGCACTCTCTTCAAATGGCAGCAGCGGCTTTCCTTGGGCCTCACCTGCACCTGCTTCGGTACTGGGATCGCGACTGGTGCGATCGCTGTTTTCAAAGAGTAGAACACCGCCGCCAAGCGCGATCGCAACTACCAACAACAACAGCGTTCCGCGATTCAACATAGTGGGTTTCTCCTTCTAGTAGTTAGCTTCTCCTTATGCCTGCTATCGACGCCTTAGCCACAGCGTACCAGCGCCGACTAGGCCCGCTAGCGGCAGCCCGATCAGCGCTAGTACTGTCAACAAGATTTGCTGCTGCACTGTCATATTCAGCCGTCTGTTGGTCACCTCTTTGGGTCGGATCTCCAGCGTCGGATTCTCTATCTTGCTCAGCCAGCTCACCGCATTCAAAAACACATCGCCATTAAGCTGCTGATCGAACAATCCATCGGTAGCAAAGCTAGAATTACCAATTACCACCATTCGCGCCTCGTCCGGGCCAGAAAGGGCTACGCCTAGGGCAAACGGGCCTTCTGGTGGGCGATTGGGGTCGATCGATAGCTCAGCGTCATTTGATAGTGCCTGCGTATGGCTGTTTTGATTGGTAAACAACAAAGGATCTGCTTCTATGTTGGCCACTTCGCTAATCTGCAAGGGTCTGGCCACCGGAAAAAAGGATCGACCCTGGTCAAAGGCTTCTGTAATCGGATGATCGCCGTAGTCGGTCACCAGCGGCGCTGCGGGCCCGAGCCCCACTAGCTGACCGCCGTCGGAGGTGTCTATTACCACTGTCTCTTCTGGCACGACGCCCCACTGATTCATCAGCGCTTCTAAACCTGTCTCTACCCTTGGATCGACCATCACCAGCAGACTGCCACCCGACTCTAAATAGTCTTGCAAGATGATCACTTCAGTCTCGAACAGCGCTTGCTGCGGTCCGGCGACGATCACCACGTCTGCGTCTTCTGGTATGCGATCGCTCTCGGCCAAGTTCAGCGGTGCGACGGTAAAGTTTTCACTTGCTAATCGACTAGCGGCCTCAAACAAACCGGGCCTCGACCCGTCGATTGCATACTCATCGTGTCCCTGGAGAAAGTAGGCCGTGGCCGTTTCGTTTTGACTGAGCTGCGCCAGTTTGTTGGTCAGCTGCCTTTCACTGAGCCGCTCTTGCAAATCGACTGTTTGCACCAAAAGCGCCTGGTTGTCAGTGTCTTCTAAAGTTTCTTCAGTCGGCTGTGCTTGATCGGGTTCTGCTTGACCGGGTTCTGCTTGAGCTGGTTCCGCTTGGACATAGACTTCACCTTCTGCGGTGACGCCTAGGGCCTGAGCTTGCTCTGGATTGGCAAAAGGATCGATGTACTCGTAGCTCAGATCGCTGTTGTAGCGGCGGTAGTTTTCCAGTAGCTGCTGGTCGCGCAGGTCCGCATTCGAGCTGAAGATTAGAACCTGGGTGGGGGTTTCTAGATTTCGGACGACTTCTTGGGAGACTGGTGAGAGCGTTAGAAGCTGGCCATCGGTGAGATCAATGCGACTGTCATAGCGAGCGCCGATGAAGTTGATGATGCCTAAAATCACCAGCACAGACAGCACAGAAACCGCTGCATTAGTGCCCGCCTGCGTAGAACGGCGCTGCCAGAACCCTAACTTGAAAACGCCGAAATCACCCGCCGCGATACTAGCGACTAGCAACAGCAGACCCACAACCAGCAGCGCTACGGCAACGAGCGTCCAGTTGTTTAACAGACCGACGACAATGCCTGCTGTTGTCAGCGCAATACCTGGCCAGATGAGATGCTTAAGCAAGCCCTGAATATTTTTCATAAGAAACTACTCAATAAGAGTTAGGACCAAAAAATTAAGATCGCTGAAACCGCAGCGTATCAATTGATTGAGCGGTCAGATATAGCCCCAAAACAATATAGGAAAGAAAAAGAATCAAACCGCTGGTGTCAAATATCCCTTCGGTAAAGTCGGTGAAATGGGTCAATAGAGAAAGGTGGCCTATTGACTGGCCAAACGGTCCAGGAAGGGCAGTAGCGATCGCATCAACCACCCATAGCAGCAGCACCACACCGAAGGTCATCACTGCTGCTAGCACCGTACTGTCCGATAAAGAAGAAATAAACATTCCTAGCGCTAGCGTACTGGCCCCTAGCAATAGCAGCCCGCCATGCCCCAACAAAAACAAAGACAGCGGAAACGCCGGATCGCTAGCGCTAAACGCAATCAGCTCTAGCCCCATCAGCGGCACCAGCATAGCGCTATAAAAGGTCACCACGCCTAGCAGCTTGCCAAGCGCCACTACCCAGTTGGTCAAAGGAGAGGTGGCCAGCAGCTCTAACGTGCCTTGCTTTCGCTCTTCGGCATATAGGCCCATCGACAGCATCGGCAGCACAAACATCGATAGCGAGCCCAGCAGACCAAGATATAGCTTCAAAAACTCGTACGGCACGTCATACGTCTGTCCTAGCCCTAGCTGATCGGAGGCGCTGACTTGGGCAATAATGCCTTGGGGCGATAGTAATAAGACAATCAAAAACAGCCCGCTGATCAGCCAGAACACGACTGCAATCACGTAGGCAAACGGCGAGTTGAAATAGCTCTGTAGCTCTCGTCGATAGATAGCCAGCAGATTTCCGATGAATGTTTTCATAACAGCTCTTCCTTCGTAGTATCAGTCGGGTCAGCGGGTTCCGTCTGCTCTGCTGCTGGCGCTGTTTCTGGGACTGCTGCTGGCGCTGCTGCTGGCACTGTTTCCCCTGTTTCTCGCGCGGTTTCTTGCATAGTCAAATTAATAAATACATCTTCTAAGCTCGCTCGATGGCGACTAAGTTCAAATAGTCCTAGGCCCTGCTCGACGACTTGAGCGGCGATCGCACTGCCGACATCATCCGCCTCGGTGGTGACCTGAAAGCGTGAATGCCCATCGGCTAGCCCGTCAGCTGCCCTCATCTCGACCTGCAACACTCCTGGCACCGAACGCAGCACCGCCAGTGCATTGTCTGTATCCCCGGCCACTTCCACCCAGTAGCCGCCTTTGCCCGTCAGCCGTTCGACCAGATGCTCAGGGCTGTCAGTAGCGATGATTTCACCTTGATTGATGATGGTGATGCGATCGCACGTCATACTCACTTCCGGCAGAATATGCGTCGATAAAATAATCGTGTGTTCCCCGGCTAGGCTCTTGATTAGATTTCGCACATCGATAATTTGCTTTGGGTCTAGGCCCACTGTCGGCTCATCAAGCACAATAACGGGCGGATTATGCACGATTGCCTGGGCAATACCGACTCGCTGTCTGAAGCCTTTAGACAGCTTGCGAATCATCACCTTTCGCTTTTCTTCTAGATTGCAGCGAACGATAGCTGACGTGACTTTGGCGGTGCGATCGCCCGCGCTCACGCCCTTGATCCGCGCCACAAAGTGCAAAAAGCTCTCCACCGTCATCTCTGGATACAGTGGCGGCGTCTCTGGCAGATAGCCAATTCGCTGACGCACCGCCATCGACTCAGCGTGAACATCTTTCCCGGCTACCCTGGCCGTCCCTGCCGTTGCCGGTAGATAGCCTGTCAAGATCCGCATAGTCGTCGTCTTGCCCGCGCCGTTCGGACCCAAGAAGCCCAAAATCTCACCCGGCTCTACCGCAAAGGTGACATCCTTGATTGCCAGCGTCGATCCGTATGCCTTACTTAGTCCCTCGACCTCAATCATCGGCCTTCCCCCAACCGCTCTAGTCTTAACCGCTCTAGTCTTAACCGCTCTAAACTAGAGACAGCTACTTCATAGACAAGGCATGTTAGCACCTACCCGATTAAACTAACCGCCCCAGTCAACCACTTCAGTCAACCACTTTCCTACCTGCTCTGCCGTGCCCAAACAGAAATTTCCCCACCTGCTTGGTTCCAAGTGGACTGCCCAGCAAAAAACCCTTGGCTGGCGACACTTTCACGTCGTCAATCGCAAAAATCAAGATCGGCTCGTCTTTGCTGAACTGGTAGCCGCCTGCGATCCTAGCGTTCGCTTTTGGATCAACGCTAAAGTTTTAAAAAATCGCTCCCTATGGGCGGCGGGCTGGCAAACTTTACACGAAATTGATGAGATCGCCGCTGACTATACAGGCGCGCCTCATCGGCTAGACTCGCTTGATGAATAACCCTTTTCTATCTCAGCATCGTAACGACGTCGTAACACTCAAGAGAGATCGTACTAATATAGAGAAGGCTACTAGCTGCTTTTTTGCACTTCTATGACTTCACCGTCCGTTCCGCCAGAAGATACCAACTTGCTAAAGGCAGTTTTGCCGCCGCTTTTGGACGATTTTCAGCATTGGTTTGGTCGGACAGTCACCCTGCTCGAAGAACAAACTCTCAGCTTCTTGAGTCCAGCGGAACAGGCCGACCTCCTTGCTAGAGTCCGATCCGCTCAAAAACAGGTCAGTGCTTCCCAGACGCTATGCTCTATCACTGACAGCCAGGTAGGGGTTGAAATGAAAGTTGTCATGACCTGGCACAAGCTAGTCAACGAATGTTGGAGCGTTGCCGTGCGCTATCGCCGAGAGCAAGCTAGTCAGGCCAAGTCCACTCAAGACCCGACCGATCAGCATCAAACTAGTCGACAGGACTAGCCGATCACGTTAGCCATTCAAGCTAACTATTCATAGTCAAACTACAGCCAAGACATTACAGCTGAGCCATTATGGTTAAGACGACATAATTCAGCAATCACAGTTCAGCAGTCACAGCCAAGTAGCCGCAGCCCCGTAGCCAAAGGCCCAACCAGCGAATCTATTCATCAGCCTAACCATTTGCCCTTCCTCTTAGACCCATGCTCCACCTGCTATACGTTCTTGCCTTCACTGTTCTAGCGGTCCTTGCCGTATCTAACATGATTCGCAACATGGTCAGGCTCGGCACCGAAGTGCGCCAGCCCGTACAGAGCGCAAAATCCGATCGTCCCGTTCCTCATCCTGAAATGCTCAACGACAGCGGCGATGTGATCAATGAGCCATTACTGGTGATGCGCTCTATTTCTATCAAGGACGCGCGCGATCAGTTAAATGCACTGTACGAATCTTCTGGCGGCTCTGCTAGCGGCAGTGAAGAGCCCCCTACTGAAGATGTCTAGTATCAACAAATGCAGCCTGTTGTATGATTTGGGCTTGTGAATTGCTTGAGTAATGCAGCGAAAGATTTTAACCCTGATCCACAAAGAGACCAGCATTCCGGGGCTAATAGGGCAAAAGCTGGAGTCTATGGGCTATCAGCTCGATATTCGTGCGCCCGTTCTCGGCGATCTGTTGCCCCAATCTATCGACGACTACGCTGGCATGCTGGTCTTTGGCGGCCCGATGAGCGTCAATGACAATGAGGCGTATCTACACCAAGAAATAGAATGGATTCGCCGGGCGCTAGCAGCAGAGCTACCGTATTTGGGCATCTGTCTGGGGGCGCAGCTGCTGGCCAAGGTGCTAGGCGCAACGGTAGGGCCGCATGC
Organism: cf. Phormidesmis sp. LEGE 11477; assembly: GCF_015207105.1. Classification (GTDB taxonomy): domain Bacteria; phylum Cyanobacteriota; class Cyanobacteriia; order Phormidesmidales; family Phormidesmidaceae; genus Phormidesmis. The sequence goes on along the minus strand of NZ_JADEXO010000109.1, from coordinate 10,165 downwards.
GGCAGCGGTCGAAGAGATTGGTTACTATCCAATCTATGCAACTGAAGCAGGGCGATCGCACTTCCCTGACAAAATGATGGTCTACCACTGGCACACAGAAGGCTTTGAGCTACCTGATGGCGCGGTGCTAATAGCCACAGGTGATGATTTTCACCAGGCTTTTCGGTGGGGCCGCCACGCCTACGGCCTGCAGTTTCATCCAGAAATCACCGCTGATATGGTTGATTTTTGGAGCACGAACGGCGCGGAGCTAATCGGCGCACCCAACACCCAGACCAAGCAGCAGCAAATAGACAATCACCGACATCACAGCCAAAGCGTTGATCGCTGGTTGGAAACTTTTTTAAACAATTGGCTCTCATCCGTGCCCGAACCCGCATGATTGAGGGGCTGTGTTTAGTAATCAATAGATGAGCGGCATCCGAATAAAGAATCCTACGGTTAGATCCCTCGTTAAAAACCTAGGGGGCTGGCTGTTTGTAGTGGCACTTTCGATCACGCTTCTCTTCCAAGCCTGTGGAGCCCAGACAAGCGGCCAATCGAATGGTGCCGATGGTGTCACCGACGGATCTAGCCGCGAGGCCGCTACCGAAACGACTGCCACAGACCCCCTCGCCAATGAACATGAAGGCGACAAACCCACGGCCACGCCGATTGCCATGGCTGAGCCCACCGTTCCAGTCACGGGCCAGGCCGTTACCTACGCCGAGATTGAGGGCCAAGCCATCACTGGCTATCTGGCTCAGCCGAGCGAGCCTACTAGCGATGCGCTTCCCGGCATTCTGACGATTCATGAATGGTGGGGACTCAACGAGAATATCGAAGCCATGACTCGTCGGCTTGCTGGTGAAGGCTATACCGCTCTAGCCTTGGACTTGTACAACGATCAGGTGGCCACCGATCCTCAATCCGCCCGAGAATTACTGCGATCGGTTATGGATAACCCCGGCCCAGCGCAGGATAATATCCTTCAGGCTGCCAGCTTCTTAGAAACCGAATACAACGCGCCTACCCTGGGATCTATTGGCTGGTGCTTTGGCGGCACTTGGTCTTTGCGTACGGGGCTTTTGCTTTCGTCCGACCTCGATGCCATGGCTATCTATTACGGACAGCTCATTCTGGCCCCCGAAGCGCTAGATGCACTCGATATGCCAATCATCGGCTTTTTTGGTGAAGAAGACAGCTCTATTCCTGTCACAGATGTTCAAAACTTTGAATCAACCTTAGAGAACATAGGTAAAACTGCTGACATCAATTTGTATCCTGGCGTGGGTCATGCCTTTGCCAACCCCTCTGGCCAAAACTACAATGCCGATGCTGCGGCAGACGCTTGGGAGAAAACAGTTGCTTTTTTCAACACTCACCTCAAAACTTAGACCTTGCTCTCTTTGAATCCCTAAAGATGACTCTCTAAAGGCATAGCCTAGACGGTTACAGCGTCCTTTTAACCGATAGCTGATAGCCGATAGCTAGTATCAGTTAACTCATATGAATAAATCGGGCATCATCCGATATATCAACTTTTTGTGTTGATGCCTAGTACGCGAATTTTAGCCTCTAAACACAAACTATTTAACCCTTGGAGAAAAACCACCCGATGAGTAACCTCACCCTCACAACCCTAGAAGGCGTTCCCGGTAGAGAAATCGTTGAGCACTATGGCCTAGTCCAAGGCAGTACTATCCGCGCCAAGCACGTCGGCAAAGATATTCTCGCTGGCTTTAAAAACATTGTCGGTGGTGAACTCAAAGGCTACACCGAGCTACTGCAAGAATCTCGAAAAGAATCGATCGAACGGATGGTAATGCAAGCAGAACAGCTAGGCGCGAACGCTGTAGTGAATATTCGCTTTGCTACCTCTTCTATTGCCCCTGGTGCCGCAGAACTTTTTGCCTATGGCACCGCTGTTCGAGTGAAGTAGCCCGAGCCAGAGAGATTTTCCAGTAAATTTGAGTCAGGTAATGCCGAATTGGTCACACGACTCTAACAAAACAAACTGCAACTATTAAGGGAAAGACATTTATGGAGCTGTTAGTTCCGCTGATTTTGATAGGCGTTGGCTTTTTTGTAGGCCGACATTTTGAGGCCAAGCACTATGCCTCTATCAGAGATAGAGAAAAGAAAACGCTTCACGTACCGATGATGAATTTTGGCGCTAAACAAGATCTGCCGTACGCTCACGATGCTCAACTGTTTGTGGGCAGTGTGGTTGTTGCTAATGACTATTTCAAAACGATTTCTGCGGGGTTGCGTAATCTAGTCGGTGGCCGGGTAGTGGTGTATGAAAGCCTAGTGGATCGCGGTCGCCGCGAAGCGTTGCTGCGGATGAAAGAAGAAGCCATTGAGTGGGGCGCTTCTCAGATCGTTAACGTTCGATTTGAAACCTCTAGCATTGGCGGCAAATCACGCGATCAGGGGCTGTCCGCAGTTGAGATTATGGCATATGGAACTGCAATCCGATAGGGCTATCAAGGCTATACGATAGGCGTTTCTATGAAGTTCGTTCCCAAAGAAATTACCAAAGAAGTCAATGTCACGCCGGTTCATCCGCTGGTGAATCTGGCGTATCTGCTAGGAACGGTGACGTTGGCAGGTATCGTCATCTATGTTGTCCTGGGGCTAATAGCGAGCCAGCTAGTCAAGCGAATCGGCATAGAAACCGAAGAACAAATTGGAGCGAGTCTAGTTAACTCTTTGCCCAATAGAATAGACACTGGCGACAGTCGACTGGAGTATTTGCAAGATCTGACCAGTTCACTTCAAGACAATCTATCGCAGACCGAGATAGCTGTTGTTGAGTATCCGCCTGTCAAGATTAGTATCTTGGATATGCCTGAAGAAAATGCAATGGTAACAGCTGGGAGCCATTTGATGGTTACCGAAGGGTTGCTCGATCAGGTGGAAAGTGAAAACGAACTGGCTTTTGTTTTAGCTCACGAGCTAGGTCATTTGCACAACCGCGATCCGCTCGATGCCCTAGGGCGATCGCTGGTCTTGATGACCGTCAGTGGCCTACTAGGCGTGGGGCAAGGGCCGAACTCTGTGCTGGTGCCCAATGTGCTAAATCTGACAGAGCAAGGTCACAGCAGAACTCAAGAAACGATGGCCGATGAATACGCGATCGCGCTGATGATGGCTCGCTACGATCATGGCGGTCACAGTCTAGACTTCTTCAGACGCCTACAGTCAGAAGAGTTTGATCTAGGCGTTTTGAGTCCGGTCGCCGAATGGCAACAGACCCACCCGCTGACAGATAACCGCATTGAAAGATTAGAATCTATTGCCGAAGCAAGCGACTGGCCGCTGACAGGTAACCCAACCTCTCTCCCAGAAGGCATTGAGTGCGCCAACTTTGAAGCGCCCTGCTAAGAGCTACGAATACTAGATATTGAGATTGGACATTGAACTGGGAGTGATGCTAGAGAGCAACTATGATGCGAATAGTACGAGGAACCTAGAGCGTTGGAGATTTGTACGGCAGAAGAATATCTGACCTCAGAAGTAGAGTCTGAAGTTCGCCACGAGTTTCGCAACGGAGAGATTATTGAGATAGCAAGCGGTACGCCCACACACAATGAAATCACGGCAACCTTTTTTTTCTTACTCACATCTGCACTACGAAAGCACCCCTACAGCATCTTCGTCACCGATCAGCGTCTTTGGCTACCCGAGGTCAATCGCTACACCTATCCAGACGTGATGATAACGCCCCGTCCGCCAGCGCTACAGCCTAGTCGAAAAGACACGGTGATGAACCCTATTTTGATTGCAGAAACGCTTTCTGACTCTACAGAAGCTTATGACAGAGGAGATAAATTTACTTACTACCGTACGCTTGAATCGGTTCAGGAGTATGTGTTGATAGAGCAGTCCCGTCCGCACGTAGAGCACTACATCAAGCAGGGCGATCGCGAATGGCTGTTTAGAGACTACAGCGGACTAGAAAGCTGCTTTTTACTCTCATCTGTGAACGTAGAGACAGTTTTGGCAGACCTATACGAGGCGGTTGAATTCGATAGAACGTAAGTAAGTTCTCCATTTGATAGAAGGCAGGTGAGGATTAGGTGCTATCTAGAATAATTTTTCTGAAGTATGCAGCTCATAGGACTTGTACACTTCAAATTATCAACAGACATGCATTTTAGAGGAGGCTAGTTTGATGTTGAAAAGCTATGAAGCAGTTTATGAAAATGGCCAGGTAAAATGGCTTGGCGAACAGCCACTTGTCACTTCTGCTCGAATTATCGTAACGGTATTGGAAGAGCCTTCACCGAAGATAGCCGTGTCCCGGTCGATAAAGCGTCGTTCTCCGCCTGCCTCTATAGCTGGAAAGGGAAAAACGGTGGGTGATATCGTGAGCCCTATTGTCCCAGCAGAGGATTGGGAGTGTCTGAAGTAATTTTGCTCGATACGCATATTTGGTTTTGGTGGATAGCTCAAGAATTCGATCGATTTCCAGCGCATTGGCAAGATGAGATTGACGTGGCTAGGCGGGTATGCATGTCTCCAGTGTCCTGTTACGAAGTTGCACTGGCAAACAGCAAGGGAAGATTAGAGCTACCTTGCTCCGCAGATGAGTGGCTTCAAGAAGCGCTAGCGCCCGCAGGCGTGGAATTATTGCCTCTAACAGCGGATGTAGCCTTTAGAGCAGTTTCGCTTTCACCTGTTCACAAAGATCCTTTTGATCGCATGATTATTGCAACAGCGCTAAGCTACAGCTCGAAGCCAGCGAGCGTAGACAAACTATTCTCTCAATATGAAGCGCTAGAAGGCTGTTTGATGACTTAGTGGTTTTCTAGAATTTGCTGGCCTTGATTAGTCCTTCCTAATCTTGATCAGAAATGAATCTTATTCAGGAAAACCGAGAGACTGTCATCTGTTCTATCAGCTCGTCGGGCGAATGGTTTAGCTGCTGAGCGTAGCGCTGGGCGACTGGCGGCACTAGGGCAAAAGGCCCCGTAAAGCCGCTGAAAAGGTGAAGGCCGTCGATGCCAGGGACTGGGCCAAGTAAAGGTAGGTTGTCTTGGGTGAAGGTGACTAAGCAGTGTCGCCAGATGCCAGGGACGTTTTTGAGTTTGGGTAAGGGGCGGGCGATCGCATCTCTGATCGCTTTTTCACTCTCACTTGCGTCTGCTGGTGGAACAAAGGCCGTGTGAAACCGACTGATTTGCCCAATGCGAGCGGTTTTGTCTCGAAACTGAATGACGCCTGCTTCTAGGACGGGGGGCATTACCTGATGATTCGGCTTTTGCCATTCAGATGGATCGGGCGATGCGGATTCTGAGTCAGTACGGGCATTGTTTGCGGGCATGATCAGCGATCGCACCTCAAAATCTAAAGGCGCTGTCTCTACAATCTCCGCATGTGTAAAATACAGCGGCACCTGCACGCCTACCGCACTCAATAGCTGCAAACTATACGCACCTGCCGAGACAATTACCCTTTTGGCCGCGTACGCCTGCGCCTCAGTGGTTACCCCTGTCACGGTATCTCCAATTCGGACTAACCCGGTTGCTGCCGAAAGATTGTGATGACCGCCCAACTGTCGAAAGGCGGCGTTGTATCCTGCTACGAGCAATATAGGATCAACGTGCGCGTGCCGAGTCGTAAAGGCTCCCTCAATCGCCTCTGTGTTTAGCTGCGGCTCAATCTCACCAGCAGTTTTAGCATCGATAAACTGCGGCGGTGTACGCATCGCTGCGTAGCTTGCTTTCACAGCTGCGATATCTGCGCCCTTGGCAACTGTAAGCAACAGATCTAGCTCTCGCAGTTGAGTATCTGCGCCTAGCTCATCCGGCAGTTCCCGATGTCGAACAATGCCTGCTCGAAAGATCGTTTCTGTGAGTTCTGTTGTTCCTGCCCAGTAGCCGATGCCGCCATAGCTGTATCGCGTTCCACTGTCTGGGCTGCCCTCATCTATCAGTAGAACAGACTGTTTCACCTTTGCGAGTTCATAGCTAAGGGCCGCGCCTGCTAAGCCATTGCCGATAACAATATTGTCGTAAGTCTGCATCAAAGAGAAGTATGAACGATGAAGTATGAGCGATGAATGAACAGAGCTTACGGATGAATTTGCGAGAGAATCATGCGTAGGCGATCATAGTCGTCTTTTAGTAGTAGGCTGACCATGCGGCCCGCTTTTACTAGCCAGTCGCGATCTAGCTCACGAAGGGTGTACACTTCTCGAACTGAGGCTGCTACTAGGCTTTCAGTTGGTACGCCACTGACTTGCAACAATGTTCGCAGCCAGTCGAGCTCTTCTGTAAACCGAACAATTTCTGCCGGTTCGCATCGCTGCACTGCTTGGTGTACCTGTGGCGGACGTGGCGGCAAATGCTGGTAGTACCGATTGCCTAGCTCCATTTCGCCCTCTCGCCTGCGACTAGCCTGCATCGGCACAAATCCTACGATTGCCACTCGAAACTCTGTTTTGAGCATGGCAAAGATCTGCGGCTGCTGCTCTCGCAAATCATCTAGGGACATGCCCAAAGCCCTAGCCCGATGCACTGAGTCTAGCGGGCTTGTCGTCGCGTGATAGACCACGCCGTAGATCTGGTTAGCCGCTTCTTCGTCATAGGCTTTCACCCAGCTACCAAAAGGCGGCATCGCTGGAAAGCTCAAGTCTTCAGGCTCTAAGCACTGGGCTAGAAACTCAGTTGTGCTAGTCTCAATCACCTCAGCAATATGATCAGGACGACGCTGGGTGGTGTCAAACTGCGGTAGCGGCAGACGCATGATTTATTTCTTCCCACGCTTGGGCTTGACGACTTCTAGATCAGAGGTTTTGAAGGTGACTAGCTTGTCCCAGTTGCCGCCTTCAAACAGAACGGCAATTTTACCGTCAGTGACACGCTGTACCTGCCCTTCAAACCCGTAATAGGTGTCGTCAGCATTGGTTACTCGAACAGGAGATCCCGGAAAAATCATCATGGCTCGCTCGCATCCTCATATTGGGCGCTTGTTATCCTTTACATAGCTTACAGGGCTGGTTTTAGAATGCAAGTTCCTTTTGATAGCTTCCTCGTTTTTAGCTGTGCTAATAGCTTCTGATAGAAGCGCCTCTAACCTAACTGTCGAAGGCTCAAAATCTCCTTACGCGATCACGACAATGAGAAAATGGGTAGAGCATCCTGCTGCTAGTATTGTGCTATCAGCGATGAATGTTGGTCTAGTCGTGAAATGCGCTAACGCACAGTAGTAAAACTATTCTTGGCAGAAGAATCATGCGTCTTCTGTGATGTTATGGAATCGTTAGAGGTTATCAAAACTCGAATCGGTCGGATAAAGCCTACCCTTCAGCGCGACTATCACATCGTTGAACTTGGCATTTTTGGCTCTTACGTACGCGGCGAACAAACTGCAGCTAGTGACGTAGATATCCTGGTGGAGTTCGATCCTAGCTTTAAGTTTGGCCTCTTCACGTACTGCCACATAGAAAACTACATCAGCGATACATTAGGCAAAGAAGTCGATTTGGTTATGAAAAGATCTCTAAAGCCTTATATTGGCAAAAGTATATTGCAAGAAGTCGTCTACTTATGGTCAAGCGAGACATCCGCGACTATCTCAATGACATCTTGACCCACATTGATTTGGCCTGTAGCTTTGTCGAAGGCATGACATTCGAGGAGTTTGAGAACGACGATAAGACTATGCTTGCTCTCACTCGCGCTCTCGAAATTATCGGAGAGGCGACTAAGCAGATTCCGTTAACAATACGCCAACAATATCCGAGAATACTCTGGAAAGATATCGCTGGCATGCGAGACAAAATAGCGCATGTCTATTTCGGCATCAGTCTTGAAGTTGTCTGGAGTACTATCCACGAAGATTTGCCAAAACTAAGGCCAGTGATTCAAGCCATCTTAGATAAGATACAAGCCTCCGAAGAGATTTTTTAGGTCATTACTTTGTCTCTGTCCAAAAGGTATCGACAAAAATGATTATTGACTATTTGTATAACGGGGCTAATGTTTTCGCACTGCCTTTTTGGGTGCTGATGGTGATTTTGCCAGGCTGGTCGGTGACTCGGCGGGTGATGGGGTCTGTGTGGCCGTTTGTGCCTTTGGCATTGGCATACATCTACTGCTTTGCAAATAGCTTAAATCCCGAATCTATAGAGGCGTTTGCAAACCCTACACTGAGCGCGCTAGCGGGGCTGTTTGCCGATGAGCGGGTGATGGCGACAGGCTGGATTCACTTTATCGTGATGGATTTGTTTGTGGGGCGCTGGATTTATTGGCAGGGGCAGGAAAAGGGCATCTGGACAAGGCATTCTCTGGCACTGTGTCTGTTTGCCGGGCCGATTGGACTGCTATCGCACTTAGTGACTGCTCAGCTACAGGAAAGGGTGTTTGGCCTAGCTGAAGGTGACAGGGCTGAAATGGTGAGTGACTAGATCTAGCTATCTGCTGAACTGGCAGCGCTTTTTCTGCTAATCTACTCGCCATCGCTCATAATGACGTGTTGTAGGTTACACAAGCAGCCATGATTGCCACATTCTTCAATGGACAGTTTTCTAGACGATGGTTCCTTAGGATAGGGCGCTATGTTGGTCTGTTTAGCCTTTGTCTGGGGTTGGTGGTGGGCTGCGACGGTAGCCAAAGCGAAACTCAGATTGAGCCTTCTGGCGATCGCGTCTCTATCGGCACTACGCTCAGCGCCCGCACGCTCGATCCGGCGGATTCGTACGAAATTTTCCCCGGTATTTTGCTCTACAACATGGGCGATCGCCTCTATACCTATGCGCCGGGCACCACTGATTTGGTTCCTCAGCTCGCGACCGAACTACCGAGCATTAGCGACGATGGGCTGACCTACATCATTCCCTTGCGCGACGATGTCACCTTGCACGACGGCACGCCTTTCACTGCCGAAGTGATGGCATTTTCTATCGAGCGATTCATGGAAAATGGCGGTCGCCCGGCTTCGCTCCTCGCTAGCAAAATCGATTCGGTCGCCTCTGCCAATGGCGATCTAGAAATTGTGCTTCAGCAACCTTTTGCCGCATTTCCGGCGCTGCTGACCTTTTCGGGGGTGACGCCTGTTTCTCCTGAAGTCTACGAAGTCGGAGCGGGTGAATTCAATCCCAATACATTTGTCGGCTCTGGCCCGTACAAGCTGGCCTCGTTTAGTAGCGATGTGATCAAGCTAGATGTTAACGAAGACTATTGGGGAGAGCAGCCTGCTAACGAGGGTATCGATATTCAGGTGTTCACTAGCGCGGTGAATCTGTACAACACTTTTACATCAGGCGGGCTAGACATAGCCTATCAGACCCTCGATCCTGACCAGATTTCTCAGCTAGAAGAAGACGCACCTGATAATAACTGGCAGGTAATAGAGGCGGGCTCTACGGTGGTGAACTATCTATCGCTCAATCAAAAGATTGCGCCGTTTGATGATTTGAATGTGCGTAAAGCAGTGGCCTCAATGATCGATCGTCAGCTGATTAGCGATCGCGCTTTCAAAGGCCAGGCCGAACCGCTCTACAGCCTGATTCCGAAAAGCTTCTCTGTTTATGAACCCGTCTTTGAAGCAGCCTACGGCGACGGTAATTTTGACGAAGCGAGAACGTATCTAGAAGCGGCGGGCATCACCGAAGCTAATCCGCTGGCGTTTGAAATCTGGTATCCTTCGGCCTCCACTCCTAGACAGGTCGCCGCCCAAACGATCAAGCAGTCGGTCGAGCAGGCACTACCAGGTCTGGTGAACGTCACCGTTAGCACCGCTGAATCCGCTACCCTCTGGGAAAACGTAGAAAGCGGTGCATACAACAGCGTGCTCTCCAACTGGTACGCCGACTACTTCGATCCAGAGAACTTCGTTCAGCCTTTTTTGACCTGCGACGAAGGCTCTGCCGAGACGCTCTGCACAGTCGGCTCTACTCAGGCTAACGGCTCTTTTTACTACAGTGACCAGGCCAACCAGCTTGTGGCCGCTCAAAATGCCGAGCAAGATCCTACTCAGCGAGATGCTATCTTCTCTGATCTTCAGCAGCTAATGGTTGACGACGTTCCCTACGTGCCGCTCTGGCAAACCAAAGACTACGTATTTACCACCGCCGATGTCAGCAACGTTGCTATCGAACCCAATCAGCAATTTCTACTTTGGCAAATCGACAAAAACAGCGGCGAAACAGCCTCAGAATAGAGACTGTCTCTTA
>NZ_JADEXO010000220.1 GCF_015207105.1 cf. Phormidesmis sp. LEGE 11477 | reverse complement strand
CGAAGATAGTTAGGGCGTAAGCCCTTGTTAAAATAGCTCGATGCCAGGTCCATTATCCATAAGCCTCTCTGACAACTCAGTTCAGAGAGGCTTCCTTTTTACGTGTTCATCTCTACTCCTGAACCTTCTAATACAGGGAATCCTTAGCCTGACTAGATATCTGTGATTAAGGAATACGAGTATGGCAAGTGCTGGATTAAACAAGTGGATTGTTAGTGGAAACTTGGCGGCGGATGCTGAGGTTAAGACAGTTGATTTAAAGAGTGGTGGAAAGGCGAACGTTGCTAAGGCGACTATCTATGTTCGAGGTGTTCGAGATCGTGAGGAGTCTTTTACGGTGTCTTTGAGCATCTGGGAGAAGTCGGTTGCTTGGCGAACGCTGCCGTATCTGAAGAAGGGATCTTTGATTATTTGTACAGGAAACGTTGAGCCTAGTCCTTTTCTTTCAAGAGTGGATAATAGCCCTAAGGCTGGCTTAAACATGACTGTGTTGGATATCGATCTTGATATCGTTCGTAGTGCAGATGAATCAGCGGATGATGCTGTCACTGAAGCAGTGGATAACCTTGAGCTATCTGCTGCTGACAGCTAAGAGAGTGGTGCTAGTATCTGAGGAGCTCGGCTAGGTGTTAGCCGAGCTTTTTGGTTTTAAACAATAGGTTGATACTTGCCAAGGTTTAATATGTGCAGGTTGATGATGGCGAATTGATGCTTCGAGGATGTCGGCTCGATCAGTTTGTTTTGCTGATGGGTTTGATAGCCCTAGAGCGTTCTCAACGCTGAGGTTTGTAGTCTCTCCATGAGCTTCGTAGCAGCGTAGGATGAATTCGTCTGGGTTGTCTTCTGTCGGCTTCAGGGCAGAGACGATGATGTTGGCGTTGTGGATAGTAAGAAAGCTACGATCGCACAAAACATCTGGATCCGTACAGGCTATGGTTTCTTGCGGCCAATAGGTAATGGGTGGAATGTTCAGGGCCCTGGCATGTTGGACGGTACGGGCTTTTTGCCAGGTGCCAGGGTGAGGGTATATAGCGTAGGTAAATTGATGGGTGCCTCGATCAGCGTCTGGATCGGGCCAGACGGGAGATTTTAGGAGTGTGAGGCGTAGTTGGTTCGACTGAGTATCGAAGCCGTGTTTACAGTCAGTGAGAATGCTGACCCCGAAGTTGCGATCGCCTATATCAGCCCAGCGCAGTGCGGGTACTTCCCACTGTGCTTTTTCTCCTGCGGTTTGGGGGACAGTTTTTCTAGTGATAGCTCCGAAAGGTATTTCGTAGGTTGCTACGTCAGACGAGACGGCAAGCGGAAAGTTTACTTTCAATAGAACTTGGGTTTCTTCCCAGATGATTCGACTGTTGACGACAAGAAACGGTGTAGCTGCATCAAGTACGTAGTCTTGTGCAATGAAGGAAGCTTCTGTCTCGTAGGTAACCCGTATACACTGCCTAACCGGCCCGGTTTCGTGCCATTGAATTGAGAAGATCTCAGGGTTGGGTAGCGGATGATTTTCGTAATCTGAAGCAATGTTCCAAGCGTCCCAATAGCCGCTTTGATCGCGAAACATTTGTAGCTGGTTCCCTGGTGCGCTGAAGGTTTCTGTTTGAGTGCTTTTTTCTAAGAGGCTAGCAATTTGTCCGGTTAATGGGTTGATAGAGACGCGGAGAAATTCGTTTTCGAGGACATACTCTGTTAGCTTTGGCACGTCTTTGGACCCGTTAGCCGGGCAAATCCAGTAGCACTGGTAGCCTAGTGATGGAATGTTTGAAGCTAAAAATGCGATTTGATGAGGTGCCTGTTTGTTTGATAGTTCGGGCGAGTTTTGGTTGGGAATAATCTGGTAGTCGGGCGTATAAACTATCCAGTCGAACTGCTTTTTCTTGGGATCTAGCTTCGATAAGTCGAGGCTGATTACGGCGTCTCGTGACCAGGTGAGTGGGTTGAAGACGAGGATAGGTTTTGCTGTGGGATGTGGCGGGGGTGGTAGTTTGATGGTGGATGCGATCGCCTTCAATCCCTCATCCAACACCCGCTGCCCAATCTGTCTTACCCGGTTCCAACCTTCGTCTGCCTCTGCAAAAACTTCGGGGATGGAGGTGCCAGGTAGGATGTCATGGAACTGGTTGAAAAGTAAGGCTTTCCAAGCTGCCTCAAGATCGGCTTTTGGATAGGGACGATTAGCTGTGAGCTGGGCGATAGTGGCGAAGACTTCTGCTTGATAGAGGAGATCTTCGCTTTGGCGATTACTGCGTTTTTGATCGGCGTGGGTGGTATAGCAGCCGCGATGGAGTTCGAGGTAGAGATCGGATTTCCAAGTGGGAAGAGGAGAGGCGTTGGTCTTCGGTGCGATGGAAGGCGCGTGGGGGAGTGATTCTATGTAGTCAGTAGGAGCGGTGAAGTTTAACTGGGGAAAAAAGGGAGACTTTTGCCAGCGCCGGGCTTTTTCTAGCATGTCTCGGGTGGGGCCACCGCCGTGATCGCCTAGCCCAGGGAGCCATAGTGTGTTTGCTATGGCTGTGCTATCTTCCCAGCTCTTGGCATGGGTAGACATTTTGAGCGGATCGATGTCGGTACCGATGGAGGGGAGCATGAGGCTAAGGATGCGGCTGCCGTCGGGGGACTGCCACCAGAAAAGCTGGTGTGGAAATTCTGTGGTGTCGTTCCAAGAGAGTTTGAGAGTGGCGAAGGTTTCGATGCCACCTTGAGTGAGGAGCTGGGGAAGCTGCCAGCAGAACCCGAAAGAGTCAGGCAGCCAAGCAATTTTACTCATTTGGCCGAATTTTTCTTGGCAGTAGCGCTGACCGTAGAGGATCTGACGAACGATAGATTCTCCGCTGATGATGTTGAGTTCGGGCTCTATCCAAAGTCCGGCGTCTATGCTCCAACTGCCTGCTTTCACTTTGGCCTGGATCTGTGAGAAAAGTTCGGGGCGGTTGTGTTCTAACCATTCGAAGAGCGCGGGGCTGGAATGGGTGTAGGTCAGTTCGGGGAAGTCTGCTTGCAGATCGAGAACGGAGCGAAAGGTGCGTTCGGCGGCATCCCAAGTATCGGCAATGGGCCAGAGCCAGGCCATGTCAAGATGGGCGTGGCCAACGCATTGAATCTGTCGGGATTTGAGTTTTGGGCTGTAGTGCTTTAGCTTTCGCCGCAGCTCGCTGAGAGACTGTTGAAAAGGATGGACAGCAGCGGGGATGGGAGTTTGGGTGGAGAGGGTACCCCAGAGACTGAGGGCGCTGTCGGGGGA
>NZ_JADEXO010000108.1 GCF_015207105.1 cf. Phormidesmis sp. LEGE 11477 | reverse complement strand
GCTTTAGCAGCGGCAGCGTCACATGCAAAAAGCATTGCCAGGGCCGAGCCCCCAACGCCCGTGCCTGCATCCCGTACTCAGGCCGAATCCCGCGCAGCACCGCCAGCAAAATCAGCGTCATGAACGGCACTTCTTTCCATAAAAAATGAACCAAAACGCCGATATTCGCCCGGTCATTCACCAACAGCGGAAAGTCCTGATCGGAGGCAATCAGACCCAGGCTCAGCAACAGCCGGGAGATCAATCCACTGGGCGAAAGCAGCAATAAGATACCCGCAATCCCGACCAGATGAGGAATCGGCAGCGTTAGCTGACAGGCAAAGCTAGCCCATCGGCCCGCTCGCTGCAGCAGCAAAGCTAGTCCAATACTCAATAGCGTCGATAGCCCCGTAGTCGCGATCGCCAGCATCAAACTCAGCCGTAAAGACTGCCAAAAAGCTCGACTGGCAAACGCCTGCTGATAAGCCGCCATTGACAGCGTGCCATCATTCGTAATGCCGAGCAGACCCACACTTTGACCCAGCGCCAGCAGCAGCCCACCGCCGAACAGAACGCCGACAATCGTCAGCGCTGGCAACAGCCGCAAGTAGGCGCTCCAGTGAGAATCGCTCCAAAGCTGCTGCGATCGCGCTAGCCATCTTGATAGCCCACCTTGACTTTGCGAGTGGTGGCTTAGTGCATTACCCGGTGCATTGCCTGTCATCGTCAAGACACCTCCAACAGATCCATCACTTCGGCCCACAGCTCAGAAAACTGCTGCTGGCTTTTCTGCAAACGTGCCATTCTCTCTGTAGCGCTTGCGCCCTTTTCGTTGGCGTACCAGCGATTAGCCGTCACCCAATAGCCCGCCGTCCAGCAGAGCGATCGTACCGCCGGGAACGCCCCAAAAGCCGCAAAGTGGATCTGCATTGTCTTAGCCAGCTCAGCATCGTTCAGGGCATCATAATACGCTGTCAGAAAAAATTGCCGATCGGCAGCGGGCAGTCGATAGTCCTGATAGCGTCGCACCGTCACGGGTGACAGAAAATGACCCAAGTCTCCAGCAGGTGAGCCAATCTCCGCCCATTCCCAGTCGATTAAAAAAGCTTTCTGGTCGTTAATCACCCAGTTCTCGTAAGTATGGTCACTATGCACCAGGCAAACATGGGGATGAGCTAAGAGCTGACTTTCTAGCGGCAGCCGTTGCTTAGCTTTAGCCAAGACATCTTGCAGCATCCGAACAATATCTGGATCGGCGTCCGCAGAGTCTAGGTAAGGCTGAGCATAGTCCCAAGACTCTTGAAAAAATAGAGTCAGCGGCTTTTCGACTCGCTGGACTGGCGGGCAGAGCCAATCGACGCTTTCATAGCCCTTCTCCAGCGGTAAGCGGTGAAGTTGGGCTAGGGTGTGAGCGCACCGCTGTAGATGCGGACGGCTGTAATTCAGTGGCTTCCCTGAGAGATAGTTAGTAATTAGATACGTATAGGGAAACTCGTTACTAGGAGTGGTCTGGGCGTGCAGCAGTTCTTGGCTGATGCCTGTTCCCTTTAGGTAGTTTAAGATGGCCGCCTCAAAGCTACTGAGCTGGCTGAAATCGCCGCCAAAGCGCTGATTGGGCGTATTGATCGCCACCCGAACGAGCCGATCTTGGTTCAGCCTAAAAATGGCATTGGCTTCACCGTGAGCTAACAGCTTGAGATCAGTGGCTTCAGCGGCGGCTTCGGTGTCAGCGGCTTCGGCCTGATTTGCCTCAGCCTGATCTATTGAGGCAATTGCAGCCACTGGCAAATCGGCCAGCGCCTGAGCTAGCTGTAGCTTCAGCTTTTCGAGCGGCGGTGTGAGATGGGGCAAAGAGGACAAAAGGCGGCTTCAACAAAACTATTGAAGGAGATTGTAGGCGATCGCGCCTGATAATTAAGTGAGTGTTTGCTGAGACTTTTTGGCGCAACTCTTTGTGCAACTAATCGATATACGCCACGACCCGATCGGTCTCGTAGCGCACCTTAGCCTGATCAGCCGTCTGGTCGCCTTCGGCCCGGTAGCCCGCCACACACAGAACAACCGCAGAATATCCTTGCTCTGCTAGTCCCAATATCTCATCGTACTTAGCCGGAACAAACCCTTCTATCGCACAGGTATCAATGCCCAACAGGGCCGCACTGTATAAAAAGAAACCCAGCGCTAGATAGACCTGCTTAGCCGACCACTTATCGGGCTGCAGTGGAAAAGGCGGCTCTTGCAGATACCCCTTGATCAAGTTTGCCAAGCCTTCTAGCTTTTCTTTTGGCACATTGCGTACCGCTGAAACGCGATCGACATAGTCAGGCACATCGTCAGCGCTAATATCTTTCTTGATAGCCAGAACAACCAGGTGAGACGCTTCAGCCACCTTCGTTTGATTAAAAGAATCTTCGACTAGCTGCTGACGAATTTGAGGATTGCGAACCACAAAAAACTTCCAGGGCTGCATGCCAAAAGAGGAAGGTGCTAGCACCAGGCTCTGCTCTAAAGCGTGCCAAACATCGTCTGGAATTTTCCTGTCTGGATCGAACGCTTTGGTGGCATAGCGCCAGTTGAGCGTTTCAATGACTTGATCGGGAGAAAGCGCGGGTTTGTTCATAAGAGGTATTGCTATAGGTGCAAACGGTTAACAGGCTAACAGAACTTAATAGGAAGCAGCATACAAAGGTAAGACAGTAGGATGGGTTAGATGACTGAAGGTATAAATTCTGGTTGTGGCAATGTCTTTGCAGACTTAGGGTTGCCTGATGCTGATGGACTATTGATGAAGGCAGAACTTGCCGATCAGATTAGTGATATCATCTCGCAGCGAAACCTGACCCAAGTGGAGGCAGCGAATTTATTAGGAATAGATCAGCCTAAAGTTTCAGCTTTGATGCGCGGCAAACTGTCTGGATTTTCCATAGAACGTCTTTTCCGATTTTTGAACACATTAGGCAGCAATATAGAAATTCGCATTACTCCTAACACGCAGCCTGACAGTTAAGCTCAGACTCGTGTAGTTTCAGCGTAGAAACTAGCATGACTACTGTCTACCTATAGAAGGATTTGCATTGTATGACCGTCTACTAAGAGATCCTCTAGTTGATCTAGTAGCTGTACTACTGAATCAGCTTAGTAGAGCTTTCTTTTTTCAAAGAAGAGATAGAAGTTAATTTCACTAGACAAGATATGAGAAGACGTATAAAGAAAAGCATGTCTGCCTACATCAACAGTTGGTGGATATCATTTGCTGTATGCCTTTTTTCGGTTTTATCTTTCTTGCTAGCAGTGTTTCCATTAATACTAGCGACTGAAGTTAGCCTGCGCTCCCTCATACTGTCTTTTCTATCGTTACTGCTAGTAGGTGTATCGTTTATAGGGCTTGTCTGCTCAGCGCTTTGGAGTCTGTTTAGACGGCATTGGCTAAAGTTGTTGTCAGATTCCGTTCTAATCTTTTTATCTTTATGTAGCATGTATGTTGTCATATCCATATTGTTAGGTAGATCGATGAACGTTGGAGAAGAAAACTTCTCATATAGGAATGATATGGGGCTTATGATTACAGAGACTACCTATCCTCTTTCATCAATCCCAACTGCATTAGATTCATCAAGATATGACGCAAACGATCAAAGCCATAGCAAAAGACGCTTTTGAAGAGACGCCTAACAGATGACTCCTTTACGTATGCCTTTTCTGAGCAGGTGAGATGGCGGCGATCGCATCAATTTCAAAGAGCATGTCATCGCCCGCTAGCCGAGGAACTGGAATCAGTGTGCTGGCGGGTTTGACTAGCTTATCTGGCCACAGAGTATTCCGTTCAGCCGAAATCAGCTTCTGCTTATCAGCGTTGTGATCGACTGAAAGCACGGTGATCTTAACGACATCTTCTGGAACAGCACCCGCCGCAGCTAAGCCTTTTCGTAAGTTGTCAAAAGCCTGCTTGAGCTGCGTCTCGAAACTACCCATCTGTCCCTGCTGGTCTCTGCCGCCCTGACCTGATAAAAAGATCAAAGTTTTACCCGCAGGAACAACTACAACATTCGTAAATCCATAGCCAGAAGGAGC
The DNA here is from genome assembly GCF_015207105.1 of cf. Phormidesmis sp. LEGE 11477. GTDB lineage: Bacteria > Cyanobacteriota > Cyanobacteriia > Phormidesmidales > Phormidesmidaceae > Phormidesmis. The sequence goes on along the minus strand of NZ_JADEXO010000108.1, from coordinate 17,523 downwards.
ACCTAGAGCTGAAGGGTTGATTCGTTGAATTGCTTGAGTCATTGCATTAATTCTCCTTGCTATGTTTTTGGCTTTCTAATTTCATTTCTGAAATACTTTGAACTTGCGTGCTGGCTGATGCTGTGACTGGCTTTCTTGGCCGATGACAACGCTAAGCAGCACAATCACAACGCCCACTGTTTGAATAATAGAGAAGGTTTCTTGTAAAAAGATATATCCAACCAGCGTGGCCACTACCGGACTAAGCAATCCGAGATAAGACGCGGCGGTGGGATTGAGCCGATCGATGCCACGAAACCAAAGCGCGTAGGCAAGTGCAGTCCCGACCAGTCCTAGATAGATGAACCCCCATAGGTTTGTTCTAGTAATTTCGGTGAAGGGGCCTTCTGTCATTAGCGCCACAGGCAGCAGTAGCAGTCCACCAATTGCTAGCTGCCAGGCAGTAAAAACAATTAGAGAAACGGGCGGATGCCAGCGCTTTACGAGTACAGTACCTAAACCCATTGCCCCGGCCCCGGCTAGCGCTGCAATCACGCCAAGTGTATCGAGCTGGGCAGTCGGGCCAAGTACAAGCAATCCAACGCCGATACAGCCGGCGATCGCGGCTGCTATAGAAAGTTTAGAAGGCTTTTGGTTCAACATTCCCCAGGCAAGTAAACCCACGACTAAGGGCTGAATTGCCCCTACGGTCGCGGCCACACCACCGGGCAGGCGATAGGCCGCCACAAAGAGCAGCGCCTGAAAAACGCCGATATTCAAGCCTCCTAAAACCAGCATTCGCCACCACCAGATGCCTTTTGGAAGCTGGCGTAGACCGATAGTAAGCAAAACTCCGATAGGAAGCGATCGCATCGAAGCGACCAATAGTGGATGTCCAGGCGGCAGTAACTCAGTCGCCACGATGTAGGTGGTGCCCCATGAGATTGGGGCGATCGCGGTCAGCAGAATATCCCGCAGACGGGAAGATGCAAGTTTCATTTATCTCCAGCTTGTTTGTCTAAGTTTGTCTAAGTTCGTTTATCTCAGCTCGTTTATCTCAGCTCATTTATCTTAATGATAAGTATCTTAGTATCAAGATAATAGCATAATTGTCTTAGCGTCAAGATACTTTTGCCAAGAGGGTGAGATTTGTCTGGATGGTAAGATTGCATTCATCCAGTTTCAGACATCCTGCTCTAATGGCTTCAGGCTCTGCCGACAACGACTCAACTGCAAAAGATCCCGTTGACACCATACTGGCGCAGTGGGCCAAAGAACGCCCCGACCTGGACGTATCGCCAATGGGTCTGATCGGCAGAACCACTCGGCTAGCTCACCATTTTCGCAAAGCAATTGGTGCAACGTTTGCAGAATTTGGTCTGCAGCTAGGCGAGTTTGATGTGCTAGCTACGCTTCGTCGCTCGGGTGCGCCCTATCAGCTTTCGCCTACAGAGCTGTTTAAGTCGATGATGGTCTCTTCTGGAACGATGACCAACCGAATCGATCGCCTAGAGAATGCAGATCTAGTAGAACGGGTGCCAGATGAACGCGATCGCAGAGGTACACTCATCCGGCTGACAAACAAAGGCTTTGACTTGATCGATGCTGCCGTCACTGCTCATGTTGCTAACGAGCATCGCATATTGAATTCGCTAGACGATACAGACAAAGAAGTCCTATCGAATCTGTTGCGAAAACTGTTGCTTTCTTTTGAAGAGAGATGATTTCACAGAGAGAATAGACCATTGATACCAAGCTGGTTGTTAATCTGCTGATAACCTTTTCTTCATCTCTTTAAGGAGACTTTCTGTTAATTTTCAGACTGCTGTGTTCTAAGCTGTCCGTACTGACTCTCGCTACCTAAGAAAGCTTGAAAGCTCTCTAAAAATAACTTCTAAAGAATCTATAGAAAACTATGTTTGATTTAATTATTACGGGTGTGGTTGACGGCTCGCTATCCAACGGATTGCCGAAGGCGATTGAGTTCTATGTCGTGAACGATATTAGCGATCTGAGCCTGTACGGCTTTGGTGCGGCGAATAATGGCGGCGGCTCAGACGGGCAGGAATACACATTTTCAGGCTCGGCCAGAGCAGGCGACTATCTATACGTGGCTAGCGAGTCAGCCGGGTTTACTAGCTTTTTTGGCTTTGCGCCTACGGATACGGCAGGAGCCGCAAACATCAACGGCGATGACGCGATTGAGCTATTCAAGAATGGCGAAGTGATCGATGTCTTTGGCGATGTGGATGTCGATGGCAATGGAGAGCCCTGGGACTATGGTGACGGCTGGGCGTATCGGATGAATCAGACGGCAGCGGATGGAACCTTTGGGCCGAATAACTGGATTTTTAGCGGGCCAGACGCGCTAGATGACGAAGCATCGAATGCAACCGCGACGATGCCTTTTCCAGTGGGAACTTTTGCGACCGGAGAGATTGTCACCGAGCCAGAGCCGCCAGAGCCACCAGCTTTTCTACCGGATGACGCCGATCAATTCACCCTGATTAGCACCATTCAAGGAGACGGTGCGACCAGTTCTCTGGTGGGTGAACAGGTGAGTGTGGAAGCAGTCGTGGTTGGAGACTTCCAGACGGAGGCAGGGTTGAATGGCTTTTATCTGCAAGAAGAAGCGGTCGATTCAGATGAGGATAATGCCACGTCTGAAGGGCTGTTTATATTCGATGAAGCGTTTGGGGTGGATGTGACAGTAGGCGATCGCGTCCAAGTCACTGGCACTGTGGCAGAAAGATTTGACAGTCTGACAGCGCTAACAGATGTTACGAGCGTAGTGGTTAGCGCAGTGGTTGACGACAGAGCAGAGCTACCTACGCCTGCTGTAATTGACTTTCCCCTCGCTTCTGAAGCTGTTTTAGAATCGGCAGAAGGAATGCTGGTAACCATTCCTCAGCAGCTATTTGTCACTGAATACTTCAACCTCGATCGCTTTGGCGAGATCAGACTGTCTGCCGATGGGCCTAGCAATGCGCCTGGCACCGATGGCCGCTTGGATCAGTTTACGCAGTTTAATCCGCCAGATGCCGCTGGTTTAGCTGAGTACGAACGGGCGATCGCCCTGCGGCAAATCATTGTCGATGATGGCAGCACCCAACAGAACCCAGACACGCTGGTTTTAGGCCAGGGCGGTCAGCCGCTGAGCGCTACCAATCTGCTGCGTGGCGGCGATACGATCACCGGATTGACTGGCGTACTGAGCTTTGACTTTGGTGACTATCGCATCCAGACGAACCAAGGAATTGACCTACAGCCAACCAACGAGCGGCCTCTGGTACCCGCAGAGGTCGGCGGCTCACTCCAAGTAGCGGCTCTAAATGTGTTGAACTTTTTTACAACATTAGATACTCCTGGCAATCCAGGCAGCGGCCCCAACAGAATTTCACCTCGTGGAGCTGACACGCCGCCGGAGTTTGACCGTCAGCTACAAAAGCTGGTAACGGCGATCGAAGGTCTAGATGCAGATATTGTAGGGCTAGTTGAGCTAGAAAATGAGTTTGTTGATACTAATGGCGATGGTCAGTTTGCGATCGCCCGCCTAGTCGAAGCGCTCAATGCCAGCGCGGGCGCAGACGTTTATGCGTTTGTCTCTCCTGGAGAGTCTTTTGTCGATACGAGCGATGCGATTTCTGTTGGTGCGATCTATAGAACAGAAACTGTGAGAATCGCGCTAGGAACGACAGTGGAAACTTTAACCGATGCTGACTTGCCTGAGCTGGATCTGCCTGCGTTAGAGGCCAGTGTGCCTGTATTTGATGGACCGAGTACGAACAGAGCACCGCTGGCAGTGACGTTTGAAGAGATAGAAAGCGGAGAGCTATTTACGATGGCGATCGCCCACTTCAAATCCAAAGGCGGCAGCGGCAGCGGCGACAATGCCGATATTGGCGACGGTCAAGGCAACTTTAACGGCACCAGAGTCAGAGGCGCAGCGGCGCTGAATGCGTGGCTAGCTAGCGATCCGACTGGCAGCGACGATCCAGATTTCCTAATTGTGGGAGATCTCAACGCCTACGCCCAAGAAGAGCCGATTGTGACGCTAGAGAATGCCGGCTATACCGACCTGGCCCAGCAGTTTATAGGCGCGGGTGGATATTCGTATGTCTTTAATGGGCAGCTAGGCACTTTGGATTACGCGCTAGCTAACGAATCATTACTGAGCCAGGTAACGGGCGTCACTGAATGGCACATCAACGCAGACGAGCCAGATGCAATCGACTACAACTTAGACTTTGATCGCGATCCGACTTTGTTTGATGGCAATACGCCCTTTCGCGCTTCAGATCACGATCCGATCTTGATTGGGCTTGATCTTTTCTAGCAGGCCGATCCGACTGAGTGCATCCCACTTTCGTAAGTTATCGCTTGCCCTCACCCTAAATCCCTCTCCCATCGTGAGAGGGACTTTGAATCCGGTTCCCCTTCTCCCCTTGGGAGCAAGGGGTTAGGGGATGAGGGCTCGATAGCTCTGCACAGGTGGAATGCACCCAATGCAACACCACAGCATTTAACCCAACTGATAATCCTCTCATAACCTTCTCTTTACTTAACCGCAGCCGTTCTTTGGTAGCTTTACGAGGATCTTGGAATGACTGGGTACATCGTGTGTTGTCAGATGAGCTGTTAGTGAAAAGAAAGGATTAGAGAATGTCACTGTCTTTGTCAAGGATCGGTAGTTTTGAGGCGGGCGAAAATGGCGCTGAAATCATTACCTACGATGCCAGTCGAGAGCTTCTATATGCGGTGTCAGGAGGGACGGTGCTCCAGGTCATCAGCCTCGCTGACCCCACCGTGCCCAGCTTGCAAACAGCGATAGATATTGCTGATTTTGCGCCGCCTGGTGCGATCTCAGGTGCAAACAGCGTTGCCTACAGTGCGAGTAACGGGCTGCTAGCGATCGCACTACAGTCTGAGCCAGTGACCAATAACGGGGCTGTTGTTGTTGTCGATCTCGCTGAGGTCGAGTCCATTATTGCCAGTGATGGCAGCTTGAGCGCTGAAAACATCACGGACGGGGTGCAGGTGTTTGAGGTCGGTGCCCTACCTGATATGGTCACCTTTACGCCCGATGGTTCCAAGATTCTGGTGGCTAATGAAGGAGAGCCGGGTGAGGCAGGCGATTCAGAAGACTCGACTACCCTAATCGACCCAGAGGGTTCCGTCAGCGTTATTGATGTCTCTGGTGATTTTGCTACGCTCGACCAGACAGTGGTGTCCACGGCTGATTTCAAGCAGTTCAACGGACGAGCAGCCGAACTGCGAGCAGATGGCGTCAGGCTTTTCCCGGATATCGAAGACAATGTTGCGAGCGATCTAGAGCCTGAGTATATTGCGGTCTCACCCGATGGCACGACGGCGTTTGTCACCCTGCAAGAAAATAATGCGATCGCCATCGTTGATATCGAGACAGCCACGGTGAGCGAGATTCAGCCGCTGGGTCTAAAGGATCACAGTCTAGCGGGGAATGGATTGGATGCAAGCGATCGCGATGGCAATACCGACAACGAAGACGAATCCGACGATGGGGCTATCAACATCGATACAGAGCCAGTTTTCGGTCTGTACATGCCTGATTCTATTGCTTCGTTTGCATCTAACGGTGAAACCTTTTACGTGATCGCCAACGAAGGTGACGATCGCGGCGACGCCGATGAAGCAGGGCGAGGAGAGGCAATTCGCCTCAAAGATATTGGCGATGTGATTTCACTAGATCGCGATGGGCTCAGTCTAGACGAGTCAATCGACCAGGCTTTGCTCGCTGATGACGAGTTAGGGCGGCTGACGATTTCTTCGATTGACGGCGATACCGACGGCGATGGCGACATCGACAGAATTGTTGCCTATGGTGGTCGGTCGTTCTCGGTACTAGACAGCAACGGCAATATCATCTTCGATAGCGGCGATCAGATTGCCCAGCTCACCGCTGAGCTAGCTCCAGAGCTGTTTAACGCCAACGACGGCTCGTCCGATGCCTTTGATACTCGCTCTGACAACAAGGGCGCAGAGCCAGAAGCGCTGACAGTTGGCGTTGTTGACGGCACGCCTTATGCTTTTGTCGGTTTAGAACGAGCAGGCGGCGGCATTCTGGTCTACGACCTGTCCGATCCGAGCTCCCCTGAGTTTGAACAATATATTCGCGACGACGCGGATATTGCGCCCGAGGGATTGTCCTTTATATCGGCGGCAGAGAGTCCAACGGGTGAGGCACTGCTAGCCGTTGCCAACGAAGTGTCATCGACGGTGAGTATCAACGAAATCACGCTAGAAGGTTCAACAGACGCTAATTTCACGCTAGAGCTGCTGCACCTAGCGGATCAAGAAGCAGGCATTCCGGCAATAGAGGATGCGCCCAATGCGTCGGCGGTGCTAAACGCGCTAAGAAACGATGACAGATTTGATAACACGCTGGTACTCTCCTCGGGCGATGCGATTATTCCAGGTTTGTTCTTTTCGGCGAGTGACAGCATCTATGGTGGTCCAGGCCGAGCTGATATTTTGATTCAAAATGAATTGGGAATTGATGCGATCGCCTTGGGCAACCACGAATTTGATCTGGGCACTGACCTAATACGAGACCTCGTCGCAGGCGAGATTTTAGCTGAAAGTCTTGAGCTAGAAGAATCTCAAATAGTGAGCGATACTGCGGTTTCTAACACGGACTCTACTAGTAGCTTTTCTGCTAGCTTGAAAGGCAACCGCTTGACTATTTCGGGTGAATTTAACGATTTAACCAGCGCCCTAGCCGCCGCAGGAGACGCAGATGACGATGGAAATGATCCAAGCGGTATCCAGCTTCGAACCGGTAATGCTAACTTCAACGGCCCTCTATTAAGGAATTTGGCGGTAGAGCTTGACGACGAAGACACCTCTACTGGCGAGTTTTCAGGAACGTTTGATCTAACCGAGGCTGAAACCGCTACACTGCTCTCGGATGGGCTCTATGTAACGGTAAACACTGCCAACAATTCAGACGGCGAGCTGCGCGGCCAGATCGATATCAATCTCGAAGATCCTAACAGCGACGGCTTGGACTTCGCTGGTACAAACTTCCCCTATCTCAGCAGCAACCTCGACTTCAGCACAGACGATAATCTGGCAGATTTAGTGGTCGAAGACGATCAAGCACCCAAACCCAACAGCATCGCAGCTACAACAGTGATCGATGTGAATGGCGAAAAGATTGGTGTAGTCGGTGCCACAACACCCACTATCACGTCTATCTCTAACCCTGGTGATGTCACTGTCTTACCAGCAGACTTTGATGCTACGCCGACAGAGGCGCAGCTAGATGCACTAGCTGCTGAAATCCAATCGGACGTAGATGAGCTACTGGCTTCTGACCCGGAACTCAACAAAGTTGTGCTGATATCTCATATGCAGCAAATCGGCATTGAGCAGGCACTAGCCAGTAGGCTAAGCGGCGTCGACATTATCGTAGCGGGCGGATCAAACACTCGCCTGTTTGATGAAAACGATCGCCCTAGAACCGGAGATACCGACCAAGGCTCCTATCCCATCTTTACAACAGATGTAGACGATAATCCTGTTGCAGTTGTCAACACGGATGGTAACTACAAGTATATTGGCCGCTTAGTCATCGACTTCAACAACGAAGGCATTTTGCTAACAGATAGCTATGATGCAGAGGTTAGCGGTGCCTACGCCACTGACGAGCAAGGTGTAGCCGATCTCAATGCACAGAACCTAGTCGATCCAGAAATTCAACAGATTGTTGATGAAATAGAAGCCGAAATTCTGGCGACAGAGAGTAATGTCTTTGGCATCAGCGATGTCTATCTCAACGGTGTACGCAGCGACGTACGAACACAGGAGACTAATTTCGGTAATTTGACCGCAGATGCTAATTTAGCGATCGCCAAAGAAACCGATTCTTCTGTGGTCATTTCGATCAAAAACGGCGGCGGTATTCGCGATGACATTGGCCAGGTTTTGATTCCACCAGGCGGCACGGGCGAACCCGAAAGATTGCCCACAGAAGAAATTCCTGGCGTCAAGCCCGCAGGCGGAATTTCTCAAACAGACATTGCCAACTCGCTGAGATTCAACAACGGTCTGACGCTAGTAACCGTAACTGCTGAAGAACTCTTGGCAGTTGTTGAACATGGAATTTCGGCGGCTGCGCCCGATGACAGCGTGACGGCTGGCCAGTTTCCGCAGGTGGCAGGTGTTCAGTTCAGTTTTGATCTAACAAGAGACCCTGGCGATCGGGTGCGATCGCTCGTCGTCTTAGATGAGGACGGCGAAGACGCGGATGTAATTGTTCAAAATAGCGAACTGGTCGGCGACGCTGGTCGGACTTTCCGCCTAGTCACGCTAGGCTTCTTGGCAGGCGGCGGCGATGGCTATCCATTTCCAACCGGTGATGATGCCAATGTGGTCAGCCTTGAGCAATCAGAAGAAGCACCAAAGACAGGTGACGCTGACTTCGCGCCGGACGGCACCGAACAAGATGCCTTGGCTGAGTATCTATTAGACAACTTTGCCACCGCAGACACTGCCTTCTCAGCAGCAGACACTTCCCGCGCGGAGGATACTCGCCTACAGAACTTAGCCTTCAGAGAAGACACGGTGATTAATGACGGCAATGTTCCAACTGCCTTCACACCCAGCGACGACGGCAGCACCGTCGAGCTTACAGATCTCGGCGGTGCTAATGCAGTTCGATTCGACCTAGGCGACATTCAAGTAGGCAATGCCAGCGAGGTTAGAGTCTTTAGCGTTGGTGCAGATAGCGATACCCAGGTGGGTGCATTCTCGGTTCTAGAGGCAGGACAGCTAGCTTCTGGCTTTACGCCTAGCTTTAGTTTGGAGGCTGACGAGGGCGATCGCCTGCGGTTTGAGCTAGTCGATACAGACGGCGGCACCACCCCCGGAATCACTTCAGTCGATGATGACGGTAACAGCGTTCTAACCTTTGGTAACTCGACCCTTTCTCTCACGACAGACGATGGGACTAGTGCGCCTAATCTTGTGGTAGATAGTGATGATGACAACGAGGCAGCAGCGCTCGATTTTACAGGTCAAAGCGGGGACTCTAACGTCACCTTCTCGGTATTCCGTGAAGCTGGCTATGACAGTATCGTAGGGCTTTACATCGTCGATGATCTGACCGGACAGGTGACGTTTGAAGATCAGACTTTCCAGGTTGGCGATGACGGTTACGAAGCGGCAGCGCTTGGTAGAGCCGTTGAAGACGTTTCGCTATCTACCAGTGACAACGGATCTACAACAATTGATGCTGTCATCAGCAACAATCTATTTGGAACCTACATCACGGTAGAAGACCCCAACTTTGATCAGCCACAAACCTACTTCTCATTCTTGGGTGCTAATGACAACAACGATCATGTGAAGCTGCTAGGCAACAATGCAATCGGCTTTGAAGATCTGCCTGGGCTAGGTGATGCTGACTTTAACGATATGGTGGTTGCGTTCACTGTAGAGCCTGTCAGCTCACTTGGATAAACGAGCTTGGGCTGAAGGGTAATCTCTCTATCGACCTCTCTATCGCCCTCGGCGGTCTCCTTTTGACCACCGGGGGCGATCGCGCGTTACAACTGACTGGAGCCTGGCAATTTTTAGAATAGAATCTTGCTCGGATGGATAATGAGTTTTATCATGAGCCATGCTATTGGACTAGTTTGGTGGTTAGCCTGAATCTACTATAGTGTTGCTCTTTTCTTCAATTTCACTCTGGTTTTGCTAGTGTTCAGTTGTTATATCCTATAGCAATAGCCTTTCGATGCAGATCAGTGTTCGATTCATCAGCAGAACAAATAGCCAACTAACCTTTTATAATCCAACGCGAGATAAATGACACCTGAAGAGATACAGCAACCCTCCGAGATCCTCAAGAGAAGTATGAACACCTTTAGCGTCGAGGAACTCCATATAGCCTCCAAAGTTCTTGCTGACGAAGCCGATAAGCCAGGTGCTAAGTTCATCTATCTGGAATTACACCGTAAGAGATTGCACACACTGGCTAAATGCATGAAGAGATATGCACAGCTCAAGTTTCCTGACTATAAATCGCAAGTTTAAGGCAAGCTACAAGGTAAGGCGTATGGAATCTAGACGTATATCAACGAACGCCTACATAGCGCGGTGTTTCTCTAGCAGGTCTTTAACCAAATCCTGGGCAGTTTGTAATCGAGTAGAATCGGGAGACTGGGCTACCCAAGCAGCTAACTCGTTCAAGGCTCCATTGAGCACGTGAGAAAACCCCTCCGCATCAACAACATCGAGCTGCCCTTGCTTCACCATTCGCTGAATCGCCTCTTGAAGCAGGCCAAATCCATACTGGTCAAACTGAACTAACGTCTCTACGGCCAGCACGGCTGGGGCATCAATAAAAACAATCTGGCGCAGGTCACTCTGCTGTGCGAGCTCTAAACAGGCTAGTGCGGCCTGCACTAGCTGCTCCCAATCAGCTTCCCCCATATGAATTTGAGACGTAATATGAGTGGTCATTTCGCTGTAGGCTTCCTCCACCACCGCTTCAAACACAGCCTGCTTGCCCCCCTTGAACTGGTGGTATAGCGCTCCTCGCGTAATTCCTAACTCCTGAATAATCTCCTCCGTTCCAGTAGCAGCATAGCCTTGACTAGCAAAGAGCTGGCGAGCCCGGTCAAGAATAGCCCTGCGGGTACGACGAGTTTGTTCGGCCTTAGTGAGTTTGGTAGCCATATCAGATTGCCTTGTGGAAGGAAGTTAACAAAACATACAGACGGTATGTATCTTGACAGTCCAAATAAAGTGACTTATCTTAAATACATACTGATTGTATGTCTTGGAAAGAATAAATGCTTACCACTCGTCTGGCGACCGCCGCTGATGTTTCATTTTTAGCCCATGTTGTTTATGAGGCGCTTCTCTCGTCAGAGAAGCGCTGCTTTTGGGATGACTTGTTAGAGGGTATTCCAACCGAGACAGAAGCATTCCTTGCCGCTATGCTCACAACCAAAGCCACTCACTGTCAAATTGATGATTTTTTGATTGTGGAACGCGATGAGCAGCTAGTAGCAGCAGCCTGTATCTACGCGGCTACCCAAGAGGACTATCGACCGCTCCGTCTTGAACAAATGGATAAATTGGCCAAAGCTTTGGGTTGGCCAGTACAGACAAAAACAGAATTTTGCGATCGCTATTTCCAAGTTTTGGGACACGATCCGAAACCTACATTTCTCAAACCCCAGGCTCCTTGGATTATTGAATACGTTGCAGTTGTTGCTGAAGCGCGGGGGCAGGGTGTTGGTAAGTTTTTACTGCGGTCTCTACTGGAGCAAGCTCGGCAAAAAGATCAGCTCCATGTAGGAATCATGGTCGTCAACGCCAATGACCGCGCCTATAAAGCATACGAGTCTGTGGGGTTTCGACCTTATGAGACAACCTATTCTAGCTATTTCCTCAACAACTTTGGTTTTGAATTTTCAGGCTTTACCAAGTTCGGCCAAATTCTCACCCCTGTGGTTTAGAGAATGGTCTTAAATGTTCTTTGGGCCTGGCATCACAGCTTTTTATTCGGTTGTCAGTAGAGCGTGCCATCACTTAGCCAGATGACGATAGTCCAGATAAGCTCATACCGTCTTTTCTGTGCGTCCCTAGCCGCACGTCCCTAGCTTTGTGTACAGTGTGATTGTTTATGTTTACATGAACGATGACTATCAGTAGTCTAATTGCATTGTTTACAGCGATGGTGGTGCTAGCAGCAATTCCCAGTATCAGCGTTCTGACGGTGGTTACTAGGGCGATCGCATCTGGATTTATCCATGGACTTGTGACCGCACTGGGCATTGTTGCAGGAGATATTATCTTTATTCTGATTGCAATTTATGGACTGTCAGTAGTGGCTGAAACAGCCAATGAATGGTATATTTTATTGAAATATTTAGGCAGCGCTTATCTAATTGTGCTGGGCATTAGCTTGTGCCGATCGAGGCCAGTCGAGAGAGAGATTAGAGGCGCTAGAAAATCCTCCTGGCTCTCTAGCTTTTTGAGCGGACTTTTGATTACACTAGGCGATCAAAAAGCAGTTTTGTTCTACATGGGATTTTTGCCCGCCTTTGTCGATTTATCAATGCTTTCTCTTATAGATGCTGGTCTGATCGTAGTGACTGCAGTCCTTGCTGTCGGCAGTGTCAAGATTGGCTATGCCTACATGGCAAACAGTGCAAAATCGTTCTTTCAAAACGCTAAAGCCACTAAAGTTATCAATATGTTTGCCGGTAGCGTCATGATTCTGACTGGCCTGTACTTAGCTATAAAGCATTGAGATATTCTTTTGCTCGACAGCAGACGCTTCCGCACCCTTGGGTAAAAAGCCTTTTGAGAAATGCGATCGCGTCACCGATCATCGCATCGCATAGGCGCAATTCAAAAAGCGATATAGTAAACCTAACCTGACTGAATTGTTTTAACGTGGGTCTGAGGAGAGCATAAAACTACGATGACACCTACCCAATCAGAAGATTATCCCTTCGTTAAAGAACTCGTAACCGATGAAAGCGGCCAGGTGCGTCAAGTCGTTCTGCAGTTAGATGACTACCGGCATCTCCTTCAAGCTATAGAAGATCAAGGTTTATACCAGGCTATGCAACAGGTAAAGCATGAAAAGCCTCTTAGCTTAGCTGAAGCGCTTAACGCACTTGATGTTGATAAAGACTGAGTCATCTGCCAAGCTTTATCAAGGAGCTCAAAGCACTCAAAAGCACCACTAGCTACGCTACCATCCGGCGACTCACCTTTGAATCCATTCCTGCCGCTGCTGGCTTTACAGATATTCGTAACCTGAAGAGGTTGAAAGCAGCCGATAGGGCCTATCGTATTCGTGTAGGAGACTACCGTATTGGATTCTTCTTTGAAGATGACACAGCGATCTTCGCCCGTGTTCTCCATCGAAGCAAGATATATCGGTTTTTTCCATAAAAGGTCAGTACGTCTATGTCATCCTTGTGTTGGCTTTTAACAAAGCCATCGTCGGTACTACCAGCAACGCTTACGCCCTATGCTTGGAGCATTCATTTGATAATTACAGGTATCTCAGCGGCACAAGCGAAATGATCCACCAGCCAACCTCTCAGTCAGACCAAAGCCATCAATTAGCCAGGTCGCTGGACCGTCAGTTTGTTTTAGACCGTATTCAAGCCAACTCGAATACCCTTCAAACCTTTAATATTCAGTCTTTAGAACTGTTCGGCTCTGTTGCCCGTGATGAAGCAGCACTCAGTAGCGACTTAGACTTTCTAGTAGAGTTCAAAGGTCCAGCAACACTTCGGGGCTATATGGGTCTTAAGTCTTTTTTAGAAGACCTTTTTGGCTGCTCCGTTGATCTCGTTTCTCGAAAAAAGCTCAAGCCAATCATACGCGACTCTGTATTGAAGGAAGCTATTCGTGTCGCGTGATCTTCTTCTTTTAGTATCATCATTACGAACTACAGACGCTGGCGATTGATTGCACTTCCCGAAAACGTTTCATAACGCTTGGGCATACTCTAAATCAGCAAAAGATGAAATGAGTCCCAGGCCATATCCATGAAGCTCAGCACCCTCCTTGACCAGATCGACATGGGCGGAATTGCTCTCCCCGAATTTCAGCGTGGCTATGTCTGGAATCGTGAGCAAGTGCGCCGTCTCATGGTCTCTCTCTATCAGGGGCATCCTGTCGGTAGCCTCCTGGTGTGGGAAACCCAAACCGAACAGGCAATTGACCAATCTAGAGGCAATGGCAAGCTCAGCGCTGGCACTGTCAAGCTATTACTCGATGGTCAGCAGCGTATCACGTCTCTCTATGGACTCATTCGAGGTAAAGCCCCTGCTTTTTTTGACGGCAATCGCGATGCTTTCACCGGACTATACTTCAACTTTGCTGAAGAAACATTCTCTTTCTACATGCCTACCCGCATGAAAGACAATCCTCTATGGATCAGCGTCACCAAGCTAATGCAAACTGGATTTAGCTACGGCGCGATCGCAGCTACCACTGACGACCAAACCCTAATCGACACCTATTGCCACCGCCTCAACAGCATCACCAACATCAAAGAACGCGACTTCCACATTGAAACCGTCACCGGGGTAGACAAAACCGTCGATGAAGTCGTCGAAATTTTCAACAAAGTCAACAGCGGCGGCACCAAGCTCTCCAAAGGTGACTTGGCCCTAGCCCGCATCTGCGCTGCCTGGCCAGAAGCCCGCGATCAGTTAAAAAGCAGAATTGAGCGTTGGGAGAAAGCCGGATTTCGCTTCAAACTAGACTGGTTCCTACGTTGCATCACCGCTGTTATCACCAATGAATCTAGCTTTAGTGGGCTCAAAGATGTCTCTATAGAGCGCTTTCAAAAAGGGCTAATCGCCACCGAAAAAGCGATAGACACTCTGCTCAACGTGATCTCAGCTCGCCTCGGGCTAGACCATGCTCGCGTCCTTGGTAGCGTCTATGCCTTCCCACTGATGGCCCGCTACCTCGACCAGCGAGGCGGCCACTTCCCAAACCACCAAGAACGCGATCAGCTACTCTACTGGTATATTCACACGATGCTTTGGGGTCGCTATTCTGGCTCTACTGAGTCTGTTCTCCGCAAAGACCTAAAGGCTATCGAGGGCCGCGACGGCAGTCTCACTAAGCTAATCGAGCTACTGCGTCAAGATAGGGGAGACTTGCACATTCGCGCTGGCGACTTCGGCGGCTCTAATCTCAACAACCGATTTTATCCACTGTTGTACCTACTCACTCGCGTGTGCAAAGCCCGTGACTGGGAAGACGATATCGAGCTATCACAGCATTTGCTAGGCTCACTATCTAGTCTAGAAATTCATCACATTTTCCCTAAATCCAAGCTGTATGCAGCTGACTACCAGCGAGCAGAGGTAAATGCGATCGCCAACTTCACCTTCCTGACCAAAGCCACCAACCTAAAAGTCTCTAATCACGACCCTGCTGAATACTTCGCTCACTACGAAAACAAACATCCCGGCACTATCTCATCTCACTGGATCTCTACCGAACCTGAGCTGGCCAAATACGAGAACTATGCCGACTTCCTTACCGCCCGCCGAAACCTACTTGCCCAAGCTGCCAATACCTTTCTCGATAGTCTGTACGCCGGAGCTGTCCCAGAGCAGACCCCTGGCCCAGCCATTCTAGATCGCATCGCCTCTTCTACACCCGGCATCGTCACTGACGATGAAGAATATAAATGTCTCAGCCGCTGCAATCAGTGGATTCTTCAGCACAACTTACCTTCTGGCGAACTCGCCTACGCCCTCGCTGACTCAGAGACCGACGAATTGCTGGCAACACTCGATCTCGCCTGGCCCGATGGCTTGCAGCAGGGCTACAGTCAGCCTGTCACTCTCCTGTTAAATGAAGACAAAGAGATTGAAGCGATCGCAAATCGCTCAGGCTTCCGCTTCTTCACAAATGTTGAACAGTTTCAAACTTACGTTCGGCGCGAAATCTTAGCCTCAGAAGCGGGTGAAGAGATTACCTCACCAGATCGTGCAGAACCTGAACTAATGCTCAGCCGTTAAACACATTGAGAAAGCTAGTATTTGTGGTTCTCAGATGAGTAGAATCACGTTTAATTATCTACAGCTCAGCTTCGGCAGTCTCGCTTTTCTCAGGCTTGAGCAAAGGAAAGGCGATCGCATCTCTAATACTGGCCGCATCCGTCAGCACCATCACTAGCCGATCGATGCCAATACCCATACCTACCGTCGGTGGCATCCCGTACTCTAGCGCTGTGATAAAGTCCTCATCTACGCTATGGGCCTCTAAATCGCCAGCTTCCTTTTTGGTCGCCTGCAGCTCTAGCCGCTCTCTTTGATCGATTGGATCGGTCAGCTCCGAGAATCCATTCGCCGTTTCTCTACCCACAATAAACAATTCAAATCGCTCTACCAAACCCGGCTTACTGCGGTGCGGTTTAGATAGCGGCGAAATCTCTACCGGATAGTCAATCACAAACGTTGGCTGAATTAGCGTACTCTCTACCTTTTGCTCAAACGCTTCATTCAGCACGTGGCCAATGCTTTCACAGGCATCTACTTCGACGATGCCCGCTGCTGTGGCTGCTTGCTTTGCTTTAGCCAAATCCTCTATCTGACTAAAATCAACGCCTGTTTTCTCTTTGACGGCGTCGTGCATTGTCACCTTTTGCCAAGGCTGAGCAAAGTTAATCGTTTCGCCTTGATACGCAATCGTCTTGCTGCCTGTCACCTCTACCGCAATCTGTTCAATCATGTTTTCAGTCAGCGCCATCATCTCTTCGTAGTCGCCGTATGCCTGATACATTTCGATTGTTGTAAATTCTGGATTGTGCCGAGTAGAAATTCCCTCATTGCGAAACACGCGGCCCAATTCAAATACTTTCTCAAAACCACCGACAACCATTCTCTTTAGATGCAGCTCTGTTGCAATTCGCAAATACAGCTCCATATCCAAAGTGTTGTGATAGGTGACAAACGGACGCGCTTCTGCCCCACCGGGTTCCGATTGCAAAACGGGCGTTTCTACTTCCAGATAGCCCAGCTCATCTAGATGCCGCCGAATCGCTGCTGTAATCTTTGCCCGCTTACGAAAGGTATCGCGCACATCTGGATTGACAATCAGATCGACATAGCGCTGACGATAGCGTTTGGCAACATCGGTTAGTCCGTGAAATTTATCTGGCAAAGGCAGCAAGGATTTGGTCAGCATGGCATAGTGCTGGACCTTAACCGACAGCTCACCTTTGTCGGTGCGCTTGATAGTACCGCGTGCGCCTAGAATATCGCCTGTGTCAGTCAGCCGCTTAAGATGATTAAACGCCTGCTCGTCGGCTTCGCCCATTTCGGCTTGGATGGTTTTCTTCTCTAGGTAGAGCTGAATGGTGCCGGTTTGATCTTGCAGTGTGAAGAAAGCCAGCTTGCCAAAGACTCGCCGAGCCATAATCCGTCCGGCAACTGAGACTTCAAAGTCTGCTTCTGTGCCTGCTGCTAGATCGGCAAATTTAGCCTGCAGTTCTGCCACCGGGTGGGTAATTTCCCAACTGTAGGCATAGGGCTGCTGGCCGGCTTGCTTTAAGTCCTCTACCTTCTGTAGGCGCGCAGCCCGGATACTATCTAGTCCAGAATCGCTGCTGTCGTTAGAAGTTTGGGCTTGGGGGGGCTGATTAGAGGCCATTAGCTAGAAACAGTTTATTTGCAAGCCTCATTGTATCGACAAATGCATCGACAAATGTACTGACAAGTCGTGTCTTAGCAATCCGTGTCTTAGCAATCCGTGTCTTAGCAATCCGTGTCTTAGCAATCCTTAGTCAGGCTCGTGCAGCACACCGTTCAAGAAAATATCGGCTAGCGTTTCGGCCATTTCTTTCATGTCTTGAGGAGAGCCGCCGTCGGCTGACATGGTGGTTTGGCTAAAGCCGGAGACGGTAAACATCCCTAGAAAGATGCGGGCGACAATCTTAGGGTTCATTTTACGATATTCGCCTCTATCCATCGCCGTTTGAAAGAAGGCTTCGGCCACGTC
>NZ_JADEXO010000107.1 GCF_015207105.1 cf. Phormidesmis sp. LEGE 11477 | reverse complement strand
TTGGTAAACTGAAGGTATCATATTTATTCGATAGGCTTTGGTTCGTAAAACTAGCCTATCTTTTTTTACCTACACACCGCTATTCCCTTACCGTGTACAGTTTACGTAGGCTGTGTCACCCCTTCAGGGCTTTCTCATAAGTTTATGTGGATATGGTCGAGATAGAATGAATGGGCTAGTAAATAGTGAGGCGCGCTATGAACTTATCGCCTGAGTTGCAGCAAGAAGTTGAACAAATGGCTAGTCGGCAAGGGCTGTCGCTGGAGCAGTTTGTTTTGCAGGCTGTGATAGAAAAAATAAATGCCCTTAAAGCGCAGGTTACCTCATCGGCAGATATTGCGATGAATGGCAGTTTGACGGGGTCTCAGCTTAGGGAACAGGACGGAATTTTGGTGTTTGATACGGAGTCGCTGGACGGGGTTGATTTTGATTTGCTGCTTGAGGAAGGCCGGGGTAGAAGCTGGAAAGAGCTAGGGCTGTGAAGGTTTTATTATCGTCTCAGGCTTGGCGTTCTTGGTTGAGATAGGTTTGTATTTCTGTTCGGCTGAGTCCGCCAGTAGGATTGTCAGGCAGGCTAGTCAAAAAGTCTGCCATGAGGGTGTCTTGGCTTGTTTCGGTTTCGGCTATTTCATAGGTGATGGCGACTTTGGCTTTGTCGGGTGGGATGTTGTCGGGTAGCTGAAGGATGAGCTGATGGCTGGCTGAGATTTCGGTTTCGGTTTCGTAGTGTGCTTGCATAGAGGTTCCTCCTTAGTCTAATTTTATGCGCACTTCGCCGCTCATAAGCTTGGGTAACAAGGTATCGCGGAGCTTTTCGAGAGTGAAAATCTGAACAAAATTTAGGCTTATTTTCCTGAAATACTCTGAAGCCAATACATTAAAGTCTTTCAAAGTATTCGTTTGTGGAATTTGAAACGTAATGCTCCGTAAATTACCCAATGACACGTACTCCTGAGTGCTACCGCTCTTATGCTCGTCAATAAACTGTTGGCCTATCGAAGACTTCAACCATAAATATGTATAAATAGCCCAGTCTGGATTTTGGGAGGTCTTAAAAAGACCAATATTTTTAATCGCGTAGTCAATATTTTGAGATTGCTCGAAGTAAATCAACCCAATAGTGCCTATCATTGAAAACAGAATGTCCCCAGTATCGACTTTACTGCGTTGATTGACCTTATTGAAGTCCTCGTCCGATATTAGATAGGCATTGCCGATATCGAGGCGTCCATCAAGGATATGCTTTGACGTAATCAGAGATTTCCCAACAGTTTTTTTCTTAGGGGAATCATGAGTTCCGTCGCGAATTTCAAATAGATCTGTAATAGGCACTTCTTCCCAATCGTCCTGTGCGCCTTCAATGAACCAATGACGGAATAGGGTTTCTGCGATCGCCTCAAGCGTTTTGTTCTGACGGTGCAGCAGGTCGATTTTGTCGTCTAGGCTGCTGAGGACTTGTGCGATCGCCCTTTGCTCTGGGAGTGACGGAAGCATAATGGGAAGAAGCTTCAAAACTCTTTGATTCAAAGAAGGCATCGTTGCTCCTGTAGCGTGTTGAAGCATCCATTCTCTGTACGACTTACTGCCAAACTGATAGGAGATAAATTTGGAGTCTATCGAACCATTGAGTCGGAGTCTGATGCAGTCGCTTCCTTGAACCCAGCCTGCTTCAGATTCTTTTATTATTGCTCTTCTTTCGACAGCCCCCTTTCTTCCAAAAATTATGTCATCCTCCTGAACCATATATCGCGATAAGCGGTTAACTGTATCTTGGCTGACATAGACGAATTTGCTATGCTTCAGCTCATTTTCACCGATATCCTGAACAGCAATAACGGGAGTCCCAGTAGAAGTGTATTCAGAAGAGTGAAGCATCGTTCCAAATGGGCCTGTTTGGAGATCTGCTTTGCCTTGTTCAATCAACTGCCCTAGTAAGCATTCTTGCCATTCACTCATTTTGCTGATCAATACCTATTGCTTTTCTGATACTCAATATGCCGTTGCATCGCTACAACTTATTCAATCTAAAACTCTTACGTAGTGAGTGCTACGCCCGCTACCGCGCTTTTCAATCAATCCCTTATCCGTCATCTCCTTCAATATTCGCCTAGCCCTGGCCTCCTTCACTCCTGCTAAGCTTTCAACCGTTTTAGAAGTGATCGACTGCTGCGCTTCCAGATAATCTAAAATCCGCTGCTCATTTTCCGATACTCTACCGATACCTTCCGATACTTTTCCGATACTCTCAGATTCAGCCTCGTCCTCTTCAAACCCAGGTCGATAAAACTCGACATCCACAAAATCACCCTTCTCTCGTATCCTCGGCTCCGCCAATCCCCACTCCAAACAAGCAGCCCGAATCCGCTGAATCCCACTCCCCCACTGCTCGATATACCCCAACTCCTTGAACACCCGTGCCACCACCCGATTACGAATCTCCGAACGCCCATCCAACAGCGTCTCAGCCGTCAGCGTACTCGGCAACCCACCCGGCGACACCACGTTCACCACATCGTCATACACCCCCACCTTGACATCCCGCCCCTGGTTCGCATAGTCCCGATGCACCAACGCATTCACCAACGCCTCCCGCAGCGCCGCCTCCGGCAACTCATACGTATCCGTCCGCTGCAACCCGTTAATCTCACCCCGCAGGTGAATATGGTTTTTAATAAACCCCTCCGCCTGCTCCAACTGCCCCAACAGCTCGCCGCCATACTCCTTCCGATCCAAAAAGACACTCATATCCGTCCCCTTAAACCGCGCACACTTCACTACCACATGCGGCAGTGCCCCCAGCAAAATCATCAGCCCCTGCGTCGGCCACAGCGTCCCCTGCTCCAGCGCAATCAGCTTCAGATTCTTCAACTTCTGCTCATCTAGCGGCTTTCCTCTCGCCGCAAACCGCACCACCAGCGGCGTCAAATCCAGCTCAGCCAACGGCTGCTCGCGGCAAATCTCCTCATCAAAGCTCTGGTTCCGCTTCTGCCGCTCCAGCTCCAAGATGTGTTCAAAATCCGCCTTCCGATTCGTTGCTCCCACCCGCAGATACGTCCCGTCGTTCTTACCTGCCGACTTCAGGTAGTAAGGCAGCAAGTTGCCCCGAAACACCTCCACCACCAGCACCAGCTTCCCCTGCACATTCGCACTGTAAATCTCTGGCAGTATCGCCGGATAGCAGCGGTCAAACACAATCGACGCCACCCGATCCTGCAAGTCCAAAACGTCTTCCTCGCCCAGCCCCACTACCTGCCGGTCATCGTCCACGCCAATCACCAGCTTGCCACCGCTCGTATTCGCAAACGCCACCACCGTCTTCGCAATCTGGTCATGCTGAGGAAGCTGCATCTTTAGTTCCAGCGTCTTGCCCTCGCCCTGCCGAATTTGATTTAGCAACGTCATAGTAGATTTATGCCTAAACTTCGGTATCAGGGCAGATTAGCGTCGCCTGCGGAAAGTAAGTCTTGTAGTTTTGCAAATCTCTCGTTATCAAAGCAAACTCTGAAACCAGCACATGCGCGCCAATGAAAAAATCAGGCAGGGGCGATCGCTTAGCCCCCTTATTCTTTCGATATTGAAGAAATACCTTGCCCGCCAAGAACAACGCCTCACGCGGAATCTCAATGACCTTAATATCCATCAGCGCGATCGCCTGCTCCACCGCCTCTATGCGCTCAAAGCCTACCGATACCTCTGCATAGACCATCGAATTGATATACAAAGAATTCGTTTGGCTGTAGCGTTCCAGGACAGCTTCCGACCAGTCAGCCCACTGCGGGTCGGCAGTAAACAGATCTAGCAGCACGCAGGAATCAACAAAAACACCGTTCATCACCGCGCTCTCGTCAGACCCATAATTTCATCCGTAGACATCTGAGTTGTGGCAATGCCTCTAAACCCTTTGAACTTACCCGATGGTGCTGGCTCACTCGTCTTCACAATATAAAATCGACCATTCTCTTCGACAAAGTTCACCTCCGTCTCAGGTGTTATTCCTAACACTTCTCTGACCTCTCTCGGAATCGTCACCTGCCCCTTAGTGGTTACCCGCATTCTTGTTCTCCAGCAAAAAGATTAAGTAATACCATATTAGTATTACTTTGGTGTGTCCGGTAGCTTTACTCGGGCTAAGTTTTGTGCGATCGCCTCATTCAAAGCCGCCTCTTCTTTTAGCTGTGCCTCAAACTCCGCCTTCAGTGACGTAAATCGCTCCGTAAAGTCAAAATCATCCTCCTCAACAGCAAGGCCCACATAGCGCCCTGGCGTCATCACATAGTCCAGCTTCGCCACCTTCTCTAGCGGGACCGACGCACAGAACCCTTTCACATCCTCGTAGACATCCTCGCCCGTTCGCCAGTTGTGATAGGTCTGCGAAATCTGTTGAATATCCTCTGGCGACAGCTCCCGCGTCCGACGGTTAATCAGATGCCCCAAGTTGCGCCCGTCAATAAACAGAATTTCATCTTTGCGCGGATGACCATTATTCCGCGCCCGGTTCAAAAACCACAGCGCCGCTGGAATCTGCGTATTCAAAAACAGCTTCGCTGGTAAATTCACAATGCAGTCAATCAGATTACCTTCCTTCACCAATGCCGCTCGAATATCGCCCTCGCCGCTGGTCTTACTCGTCAGCGCCCCCTTCGCCAGCACCACACCCGCTCTACCGCCCGGTGCCAGGTGATAGACAAAATGCTGCATCCAAGCAAAGTTCGCATTGCCCGCAGGCGGCTTTCCATACTGCCAGCGTCCATCGCTTTGTAACTGCTCGCCGCTCCAGTCGCTCACGTTAAATGGCGGATTGGCAATAATAAAATCCGCCTTCAAATCCTTGTGTGCATCGTTGAGAAACGAGCCTTCGTTGTTCCACTTCACCTGTGAGCTGTCGATGCCGCGAATCGCCATATTCATCTTCGCTAGCCGCCAGGTGGTCTGATTACTCTCCTGCCCGTAGATCGAGATGTCATTCACCCGGCCCTGATGCTCTTCAACAAACTTCTCCGACTGCACAAACATCCCACCCGACCCGCAGCAAGGATCGAACACGCGCCCCTTATACGGCTCCAGCATCGCGACCAGTAGCTCCACGATGCTACGCGGCGTATAAAACTGCCCGCCCTGCTTACCTTCTGCCAGGGCAAACTCGCCCAAGAAATACTCAAACACATGCCCTAGCACGTCCGCGCTGCGAGCCTTCGCATCACCCAGCGCAATATTACTCACCAAATCAATCAAGCTACCCAAACTGGTCGGATCGAGGTTTTGCCGTGCAAACACCTTGGGTAAAACGCCTCTGAGCGATGCATTCTCTGCCTCAATCGCATCCATCGCCGCATCGACTAGTTTGCCAATATCAGCCTGCTTCGCTTTGCTCTGCAAGAAAGACCAGCGAGCCTCGGGCGGCACAAAGAAAATGTTCTCCGCTTTGTACTCATCCTTATCCTCTGGGTCTGCGCCTTCGTATTCGCCTTCACCGGCTTCTAGCTTGGTAAATAGTTCTACAAATGCATCGGAGATGTACTTCAGAAAAATTAAACCCAGCACGACATGCTTATACTCAGCCGCGTCAATATTTTTACGCAGAGTATCGGCTGCTTTCCAAAGCTGCTTTTCTAGCGGTTCTTCTTTGGCCTGTTTGGTCGTCTTCTTCTTAGCCATAACCGAGTTGAGTCCTATTGGGATTAAGTAAACGCTGACCTACTCGCAAGGCTTCTACTTTTGCTAAAGCACTCATGGCTCGAACCGACCCAATCAACAGCTTTCCTTAATTCCTTTACTCTAGAGACTTCTCCCCTCAAATGTCTAGAATGAGACAACTCTAGGAGCTTTGGACTATGTCAAAATTTACAGCGCTCGATTGCCAGCGTTGCCCCAGGGGTGACAATCGAGGGTTGGTATCTTCTACAGAAAGCACTCATACAGAAGGCATTATGAGAGATTCTCGTATACTCGCGCGGTTCATTTCATTTTGCTTGTTGCTGATCCTCACTGTCGGCTGTACGGCAACAGCCGCTACACCCACCGGAAGTAGTGTTAATAGCATTTACAGCTATAAATCTCCTAGTTCAGACGGCATTGGCAAGGTTTATTATGGCCGCGAGATTGCAAATGTGATGGGCTATCAGGGCGCAAACTGGCTAGCTCGGCCCAGCCGATTGAGCGAAGAGCGTTCGGATATGGCAGTCGATGCGCTGATGCTAGAGCGTGATGATGTCGTTGCTGATATTGGCGCGGGTCTGGGCTACATCAGCTTTCAGCTAGCTAAATGGGTAGACCAGGGCCAGGTAATCGCAGTCGATGTGCAGCCAGAGATGCTAGCGCTGCTAGAGGCCGAGCGAGATCAGTATGGTGTCAAGAATATTGAAACGGTGCTGAGTACAGAAGCCGATCCGAATCTTCCGGCAGAAAGTATTGATATGGCAGTGATGTTTGATGCGTATCACGAGTTTGCTTACCCAAAAGAGGTGATGACGGGTATTGCCAAGGCGCTGAGGCCAAAGGGTCAGGTGGTGCTGGCAGAATACCGGGCTGAAAATCCTTTGGTATTGATCAAAAGGCATCACAAGATGACGCAAAGACAGGTCAAAAAAGAGATGAAAGCAGTCGGTCTAAGGTGGATAAAAACTGACGATCGACTGCCACAACAGCATTTGATGTTTTTTGAGAAGACGGCTGAAGCGCTGCGCTAGTACCTTTCAACGCTAGAGTTAAAGATCGGCTCTACGCGAATGGCGGCTACGCGAGAAGGGCGGATCACCATGTATTCGCCCGGATTGATTTTGGGGATAGGAACGCTGATAAATTCTTCGGCAGTTGCCTTGGGCATCAGCTCTGAGCTGTACCACTTTTGAAACTCTTGAATCGTGGTAAAGCGCACTTTCTCGGTATGGCCGCCGTCAAAAGTCATATGGACGGTGTATTCGCTAGGAGTTCTTGGCATGGTTTCAAAGGATTTTCGGATGACCGAGGCTAGTATGGGTCAGTCGAGTATGAAACTCTCAGCCAAGCCTAGATTTGTCGCAGACAGC
The DNA here is from genome assembly GCF_015207105.1 of cf. Phormidesmis sp. LEGE 11477. Taxonomy (GTDB): domain Bacteria; phylum Cyanobacteriota; class Cyanobacteriia; order Phormidesmidales; family Phormidesmidaceae; genus Phormidesmis. The sequence goes on along the minus strand of NZ_JADEXO010000107.1, from coordinate 14,727 downwards.
AGGCTAGCTGTGCCATAAGAAGACCTACGGTCTGTGATTCTACTCACGGCGTTTGCTCACCTGTCGCTAGCTCTGAAGAGTAGTTAATAGGAAGCAAGACGACTGAAAAGATCATCAGATGCCGTGACTTTTACCGATTACCCAGCTGCGCCGGAAGTATTTAGCCAGGCTTGATTCCTTGAGGGTAAGGCAAATAGGACGGCCATGAGGGCAGGTGCGGGGCTTTTGCGTACGCTGCCACTGGTTGATTAAGGTTTGCATTTCAGCAAGGGTTAGCGAGGTGCCGTTGCGAATAGCCGTACGGCAGGCCGTCGCCACTAGGGCAGCTTCTAGATTTGCGCCTAGGCTAAGTTCTATTAGAGCTTCGGTGCGATCGCCCCGGTCATACAGCGGCTCAGGAATTGAGCGAATGGCCCATAGATTTTCACCAAAAGGCGCGATCACAATCCCCACTTCATCTAGCCGTTCTACCTGCATTTGACTCAGGTCTTTTAGCACGATAGGCGACGCTAGCGGCACCATCTGCCACCGCTGCTGCAGTTGCTCGAACAGTACGCGCTCGTGGGCAATATGCTGCTCGATCAAACAGACGCCGCCAGCGTGTTCAGCCAGGATGTAGGTGTCTTTGACCTGGGCGATCGCGGTGAGATCTCCTGGCAAACTCCCCGGCAGCGTATCCGAAAGCGACTGAGGAGGAACGTGCCCATGCACCAGCGCCTGCTCAGCGTCTGACTCCTTGGCATCTGACTCCTTAGCTAACATCTCAGCCTGAATTTGCCTAGAAACGGCATACTCACCTTCAGCCTCAGCCGCCTTGATCAGAACGCTCGCTCGATGAATTTGTGCGCCTTCGCTTAAATCATCTATCTTCAGCAGCTTTTCAAGGGCGTGGGTGACCTGAGCACAGATCTGCTCTAATCCCTGGACGTAAATCTCTGACTTGGCTGGATGCCGATTCCAATCTAGCTGAGCTGGCGGTAGGCTCAGATGCAAAAAGCAGATTGGATAGCGATCGCGCGGAATCGTCCGCCGAAATCCACTCATCAGCGTCTGCGTCAGTTCATCGACCGCTACGGGCCGACCGTTGATTGCCACTCGAACCCAGTCGGGTCTGCGCCTGTGACAGCGATCCGGCAGCCCAATCGCCAGATACAGTCCCTCTGCTGCGTACTCGTCTATATCCGTGTCGTAGACGTTACGCAATAGCTGCGGGATCAGCGTCTTGGCCGTTGGCCCCGGCCAGAGAGAAAACCAAGGCGATCCGTCTTTTTCTAGCTGCCAGTTCACTTGCGGGTGACAGAGCACGAGCTGATGGATCAGAGCGACAACCGCCTTGAGCTGACTATCGGCAGTCGGCACCTGTCTTCTAGCAGGCCAGTTCTCGAATAGATGACGGACGGTGACTACCGTACCCGGTGCGATCGCCGCCTCGCTAACCTGACTCGGTAGCCCCGAATGGTCGTAGCAGACCTGGTAGCCTGAAGCATCTACGGCCTGGGCCCGGCTACGAACCTCTAGCTGGGCAAGCTGCGCGATACTGTGCAGCGCCTCTCCTCGAAAGCCCAGACTCTGAATATTCAAAAGGTCAAAAGGCGTAGAAATTTTGCTAGTAGCATGAGCAACAGCCGCCTGCGACAGATTGGATAGCGGCATACCGCAGCCATTGTCTGCGACTCGTACCTGCCAGCGATTGGGCCAAACGCTAATTGATATTCGCGTTGCATCCGCGTCCAGCGCATTTTCTACCAGCTCACGCACGACACCGCAGAGCGAGTCAATCACCTCGCCAGCAGCCATCAGATGAACAACTTCTTGGGTTAGAGGCTGAATTTGTCCACGCGGCTGCATCTCAATCAAGTTCTGTTCCCTTCATTGCTTCAGTCTAGCGAAGAGCTGTCTAGCGACGGACAGTCTGGCCTAAAGAAAGTCTGACGCGGCGCGTAAAGTGCCCAGGAGCGTAGGGAAAGAGCAGAAGAGTAAATATACGGAAAACTTGATGTGTTTCTAAGTAGGCCAGAAACCCTTATAGTTCGGTGGTTACATCGAAGTAATACCGCAGACATTGAGCGAATATAGTCTTAACTTTGTAGGAGCGCACATGCGGCACCTAGTTAACTCTCAAGGGGCATTTTGAGAATTAGCCAAGCGTGCTTCTTAACTATGTACGCTCTCGCAAATGAAAGCTCGACCCTGGGGGCTTAAAGGGGTCGGGCCTTTTTCTTTTTAAAGTATATTTCTTTTTTCTGAATCTGCGCGCGCGCTATCTACAAAATTTTATCTAGTCCATAGACCAGCGATTTTAGCGGCAGCACTCGGCGAATAGAAAGCAGCACCCCAGGCATGTAGCAAACGCGATCGCTCGTATCGTGCCGCAGCGTATAAGACTGTCCGGCTGCGCCAAAGATGACTTCTTGATGAGCGATGAGACCGGGCAAACGCACGCTGTGAATCCTGACGCCGTCTTCTGTTTGTGACCCTCTAGCGCCCGTCATTTTTTCGGTTTCTTCAACCTGGGGCGGGTTATAGCTTTTGTTTAGCTCTGAGAGCATCTGAGCCGTTTTTACCGCCGTGCCGCTCGGGGCATCCGCCTTTTGGTTGTGGTGTAGCTCAATAATTTCGACATGGTCAAAATAGGCCGCCGCTTGCAGTGCTGCCTGCTGCAATAGCACCATACCAATCGAAAAGTTAGGAATTAACAAACAGCCCGTACTGGCCTTATCAGCAAACTCTGCTAAATCCTGAATCTGCTGATTGCTCATCCCAGTAGTACCTACCACAGGCCGCACGCCATAGGCCAGCGCCGCCCGCACCGAACCATAGACGCTGTCGGGATGCGTCACATCGACCATGACCGCACTGCCGCCGCTAGGGGCTTCACTCTGGGCGGATACTAGCGTCGCCTCCAAATCATTCAGCACCGGAATTTCTAGTGGGCCAATACCAATCACTTCGCCAATATCTTCACCGATCAGCTTTGGGTTGCGATCGATCGCGCCCACCAGCGTCATATCGTCCGCTTCGGCAATCGCTTTGACAATAGCGCGGCCCATCTTACCGAGGGCTCCGTTGACAACAACAGGGATTTTGGCAGCAGTCTGGGTTGAATCACTCATTATCTTTGGCTGTCTTTTAATGGTTGAGTTGGAGAATGGTTGGGTTGAGGAATCGAAGCGAGAGATCGAAGCAACGAATTGAAGCAACAAAAAAGGGAGCGTGATAGCTCCCTTTTGATTTAGTCTATAGCCTTGCCAGACAGGTGTTAAAACCAGTTGTTAAAACTCAGCTGGCAGAACTCAGCTAGTTTTTTAGCCCACTTCGACTTGCCCTGTGTCTACAGCGTCGGTACCGTCTACATCCCTAGCGACTGAAACCATTTTGTCTAGAATGTCTTGGCTAGGAACCTGACCCTTTAGCACAACGGTGCCGCTGAGTTGAGCAACCCAAAGCGTATCGATATCATCTAGCTGATTGTCTTCATCAAAAGCTAAGGCCACTCGCTTGGCCAGTCCACTTTCATCAAAGTCTCCGTCTACGCCAATTTTATAGTCTGGAATGTCTTCAGATTTCGTAGAGTCAGATTTCGTAGAGGTTGAGGCTGCCTTGGCAACGCCACGCTTGACTTTTGAGGAGGCGTTATCTGGTTTGTCTTTACCAAAGATTCGTGAGAAAAAACCCATTGACTTGTTCACAAATTTGTTTGCTCTCGCAGGAAGTGCGCCTGCTCAGGTATAAAGATATCGAGATAGCGATGGGAAGATTGTGTACCTTTAGGAACAGATTATTCGATGCGATCGCAGCTAGACACATGGCGCAATAAATATCTGGTCGGCAGGCGAGTATCGCCGCAGGCTCACCAGCACATGCAAGAGAGTTTATTAGACGAAGCAGCGCTAGATTACGACTACATCGTTCTGACGTTAGGGGCCTGTCTAATCGCGACCTTTGGCCTACTTTCTAATAGCGCGGCGGTGATTATCGGGGCGATGCTAGTAGCGCCATTGATGTCACCGATTCGCTCAGTAGCCTTTGGCATCTTAGAAGGCGATCTAGTGCTAGTAAAAACGGGGCTAAAGGCGCTAGCAGTCGGCACAGGTATCTCTATTGCGCTGTCGGCAATCGTAGGGCTAAGTTCAGGCTTCTTGGCCTATGGCAGCGAGGTCGCCTCGCGCTCTTCACCGACGCTGCTAGACCTTGGAATTGCCATTACAGCTGGCGGATTGAGCGGCTATGCCAAGGTGCAGCCAAAGCTATCAAGTACGCTAGCCGGAACCGCGATCGCCGTTGCCCTGATGCCGCCGCTATGCGTGGTTGGACTGGGCATCGCTCAGGCCAACGGCCTGCTTGCCATGGGCGCAAGTCTACTGTATCTAACGAACCTTCTAGGGATCACGCTAGCCTGCATGCTGGCTTTTTTTATTGCAGGCTATTCGCCCTTCAGTAGAGCGCGGCGTCCACTAGAAGTCGTTGTCATCCTCACAGGTATATTAGTGCTGCCTTTAGGCATTAGCCTGGTACAGCTAGTTCGCCAGCAGCAGCTAGAAGACAACGTCAGAAGGGCATTAATTGAGGACACCGTCACCTTCGAGAACCTAAACATGGAGTTGGTGAGCAGTCGCACCAACTGGCAGGTATCGCCGCCTCGGGTGTATATGATGGTGAACGCAAATGAGCTGATTACACCCAAGCAGGTAGGGCTGCTAGAAGACTACATTGAGCGGCGAATGAATCAACCTTTCAAATTTGTTTTTAGAGTCAGTGAAGTCAAAGACGTTACCCGAGAAAGCAGTCTGCCCAGTACGCAGGTTGAGCTTTTGCCAGAACAAGTATCAGCGGACTGATGTTAGCGACCTAATATTGGCGACCTGATATTGGCGACCTAATATTGGCGAACTGATATTGGCGAACTGATATTGGCGAACTGAAAAGAGAGAGCAGTAAACTCTAGAGCAGATGGCCAAACGATTCAAAGGCAAGCGGTCTAGCGGTATATCCGCTTAGCAATGCATCTGTTTTTATTCGCTGCTCGTACTGATTAATCAGAAGATAGAGGCACCGTAAGCTATCGAGCATCTGAACTGTAGTAAATCTACTGTAGTAAACTATCACCAGGTGCTTCACAGAGTGTAGTTTTACGGCTCTGTACTTCTTTGGCGGCGAGATCTTTCCTGATGTGGCTCATCGGTAGCTCGCGATCGCAAAAGCTCAGCGTAGATAATATCAGCACAGATACAGAAAATACATAGATGATAAACACCCGATCGAGTGCAGCTCACAGCACCGCGCACAAACTGCATCCGTTGAGTTTGTTAGCGCAACTGATTAGCCGACAGGTAAGTGGCTGTTTGCGGCTAACCGCCTCTTATCCTGAATGGAATTCTGCTGAAAGGCAACCTGCACAATGGCGGCTTTTACTTGAGAGAGGGCAGCTTAATTTTGCCACCAACTCAGTCAATAGCTTTGACCGCTTGATCAGACACTTGCAGGCAGCGGCCACTGGCGTACCGTCATCAATCTGTGAGCAAATGCGGCTGCTGTTTGAAGAAGGCGATCAGGTGGCCGACGTCATCAGCCGCGACTATCGCGCTTTGTGCTGGCTAGTCGAACAGAAGTATCTCAGCGATGAACAGGCAGGGCAGATCGTCGGCGCGATCGCCCTTGAAGTCATCGAGCCTTTTTTGAATATTCGCGAAGGCAGCTACGAGCTGATCTCACGCACCCAAATCGAGAGCATCCCAACTTATTGCCGACTGGATTTGCGCCCCATCGTCGAGATTTGTCAGCGCAACAGTAAGCAAAGAGCAGCTGGGCAGGCCGTCACTAGTCGGCTGCCCAACGCCATGACCGCAGTGAGTGACACAGCGAACCCACCTAGTCCTACTCAAGCACCTGCTCGCTTAGGCAATTCGCAGAACGGCCAGGGTCAAACTAAACAGTTTCTTGCTGACAAGGCTACTGGCTCAAGCAGCATTCACCAGGCTAATCTAGAGAGCCTCAGACAAACCACATACACGGTCGCTTGCATCGATGACAGCCCCACTGTGCTCAACGCCATTCAAAAGTTTCTAGAAGATCAAAGCCTTTCAGTGGTGGCGATTAACGATCCCGTCAAAGCCCTGATGCAGATCGTTCGCAGCAAACCCGATTTAATCCTTCTAGATATCACCATGCCCAACCTCGATGGGTATGAGCTGTGCGCCCTGCTGCGTCGCCACCCCCGCTACAAGCGCACGCCGATCGTAATGGTAACGGGCAATACCGGTCTGATCGATCGAGCTAGGGCCAAGCTTGTTCGCGCCTCTGGCTATCTCACCAAGCCGTTCACTCAATCCGACCTGCTAAAGATGGTATTTAAGCATCTACCGACGACACGCTAGGACAGTTTTGCCATGCCTACTATTCAGACCGCCACGGTGCTTATTGTTGAGGACGTAGCATCAGAGCTAGAGCTGATGAGTCACTATCTACAGCAGGCAGGCTACAGCGTCATCGAAGCCGCAAGCGGGGTAGAGGGATTAGATAAAGCGATCGCCCAGCAGCCAGATGCGATTGTGACTGATATTGTCATGCCAGGAATCAGCGGCTTCGAGCTGTGTCGTCAGCTAAAAAACACGCCAGCGACCCAAACGGTGCCAGTGGTCATGTGCTCTTCTAAAGGACAGACTATCGATCGGATATGGGGAAAGCGACAGGGCGCGGCGGTCTATCTAACGAAGCCATATACCCAAGAGCAGCTAATAGAAGCGGTAAAAACGGTACTGAGGTGAGGATATCGAGACGAGAGTGAGGAATTTACTCAGATTCTTCCTGGATTCTTTATGATCGATAGCAGATATCGAATATATCTGTATGGCTGTAGGCAAGGTTAGACAGACCAAGCTAAAAAGTGTGATAAAGGTAGCAGCAGGGATGTCATCAGAGAGAACACTTAAACGAACTTAGATACTAACTACTTGTGAAGACCGAGCTTGCCGTCCCCGATCGTCTACTTATTGGCGAAGCCTATCTTAAGTTTCAGCTCGCTCCTAGCGTTCCTGCTGTGCTAGCTGCAAGCGCAGTAGAAGAAGCCACCGTACTCTCAACTACGCAGGTAACCCCTATGCCCAACATGCCTGCTTGCCTGTTGGGTCTGGTCAATCGCCGTAGCCGAGTCATCTGGATCGCTAACCTGGTGCAGCTATTAGGCTTAGCTGTCCCAGACAAACCTAGGCAGCAGCATAGTACGGTCATTGTCAAATCAGGTCTAGACTCATCGGCGGGCTCTTCGAACCTTTCTTTGGGCCTAGTGGTCGATGAGATCAATGGAATTATTCATTTACCGACCGAGGCTCTGCAGCCTGTTCCTACACAAGTAAGTCCAATCTTGGTGCCTTATCTTCGAGGTTGCGCCGTACAGAACGAGCAGATATTGCTGGTGTTAGATGCTGAGGCTGTTCTACGATCGTCCATTTTTCAAGGGTCATAAACGATGACAGCAGACATGAATGGGAATGAAGCGAATAGCTCAGCAGTGCCTCAGCCTCTGCCTAACGAGCATATAGCGGCTACCCAGACAGAAGCCCAAAGAGAGTCTCAAAGTGGGGACAAAAGAGAGTCTCGAAGAGAGACTCAAAACACGCCAAGCGAAAGAGAGGCTTTGGTCTATCGCGGTGGCCAGTATCAGGGAAACAGAGAACGTGAGCTGGCTCAAAAAATTATCAATGCTCGCTTGCTCGCTGGGAACCAGGGAGAAGACGAGCTGACCTACCGAGGCGTGCAGTATAGCGGAGAGCGCTACGCACCCGACAAAATCCGAGTGACAAAGGCGAGCAAGTCTGCCTTCTTACAGTGGTTTAACGACTTACCAGTCGCCGACAAGCAGCTAGCTGGACTCCTCAGTTCCAAAATAATTTCTGTACTGGGCGTAATTGGGGTCAGCCTACTATTGCTATCAGCGACCGGTCGCCGCCTGCTTTTGAATCAGGCAGCCTCTGAACTCTCTGCCACGGTCAGCACCCTCACCCAAGCATCGGCAGAACCTGAATTGAGTCCAGACGTAGTGCTAGAGGCTGCAGAGGCTAAAGCAGCGCTAGCGCCTGAAGGTGAGATCGAAGAGGAGCTGGCCCAGGCTATGCGTAGCTACCTTCGGACCCGGTTAGAGGCCAATCAGCTAGAGTATATTGCGCTAGTAGATACGAACTTTCAGGTGATTGCGAGCGGTAACACCACCCGTAATAATGACCTTTTCAATCCAGACAATCTGGTTGCTAGTGCGTTGCGCCAACGGCAGCCCAGAGTAGCACTTAGCCTGCAGCCAATTGCGGCGCTTGAACAACAGGGGCTTTCTGTACCCAGTTCGATCGACGAAGCAGCGCTGGTGCAGTACGTCGTCAGGCCTATTTTCGCATCGGGCAGTTCGCTAGATGATGCTGGCGTTCCCACGCAGCCGATTGGCGCTTTAATCACAGGTGATATCGTCAATCAAGACACGCTAGCTGTCGCGAACGCACTCACTGCCTTTCCAGGTGGCTATACCGAGATATCCTTGCGAGAACCCAGCGGTTCGTTTGAGTCAGTGGCTCTAGCTGATTCAGGTGAGCTTCTAGCTGGGCAGCAGTTTGATAGCGCTGATAGCTTTAACTTTCTAACCCAAACTATTCAAGCAGCAGGCAATGGACAAAGACCTGGTATCGTCAGCGATCGCATCAGGCGATTCAACGGCGATCGCTATACAGTGGCGGCCACTGCAATTGTCGATGGCAACGGACGAGCCATTGGCGTCATTCAGCGAGGGCTCTCAGAAAGCGCTTTGCAAACCCTACAAAGAAATGCAACCGGACTCTTGACCGGTGCGGCGCTGCTGGCAATCTTGATAGATGTGCTAATAGCGAAACTGCTAGGGCGCTCTATTGCAGAGCCACTACGAGAACTGCAGGTAGCCACAGAAGAATTTGCCTCAGGCAACCGTATCACCCGCGCTCATGTCTTCGCCCGTGACGAAGTCGGACGAGTGGCCAGCGCCTTCAACGAATTAGCCGCTTCTGTAGCGACCTCCGAATCCTCTCTACGCTTTCAAACCCAAACCCAAACAGAATCTGCTAGGCGGGCGCGATCACTCGCAGAATTTACCAGTCAGATCCGCCAAGCTCTAGAGCCTCAGGCGATCCTTGCCATCGGCGTCGAACGAGCTAGAGAAGCTCTAGAAGTCGATCGAGTCATTGTCTATAAGTTTGACGCCGACTATAGAGGTGGTGATGTCGCCGCAGAATCAGTGGGCAAAGGCTGGATTAGAGCCGGCGGTCAGCACTTAGAAGATCCAATGATGCCAGATTCTGTCGAGCGCTTCATGACCGGTCAGATCTCTGCGGTCAGCGATATCGAAACCGCAGACCTCACTGAGTGCCATTGCCAGCTACTACGCGAGCTAGAAGTCAAAGCCAATATGGTTGCACCGCTCATCGTCGGCGATCGGCTAGTGGGATTGATCTGTGCCCATCAGTGCAGCGGACCGCGTCACTGGCAGCCAGAAGAGCTCAATATGATGCAGCAGATTGCCACTCAAATTGGCTATGCCCTGTCACAGGCTCAGCTACTAGAAACTCAGCGACAGGCTGTAAAACAAGAGCAGCAGCTAGCTCGCTTGGTCACTGATATTAGAACAGCTAGCGCTAGTGAAACCTCTTCAGAGGAAACTCGCGATCGCATATTTCGCACAGTTACTCGCCAGGTTAAACTCGCCCTTAATACCAGCCGCGTCATCATCTATCTTTTTGACGAAAGCTGGAAAGGGACTATTGTGGCAGAAGCCGTCGACCCACAGTGGACACCCGCTCAAGGCGTCAACATCGCCGACCCCTGCTTTGCTCAAAACTATGTAGAGAAGTACCGCGCTGGCCGCATAAAGGCAACTACAGATATCTACAATGCCGGACTAACCACCTGCCATCTTCAGCAGCTAGAGCCCTACCAGGTCAAAGCTAACCTAGTTGCCCCGATCGTAGTAGAAGATAGGCTATTAGGACTACTCGTAGCCCATGAATGCACCGGGCCTAGGGAATGGTCTCAGGCATCTATTAGCTTTATTAAGCGAGTGGCCACCCAGCTAGGCTACGCGCTAGAGCAAGCCGAAGCCACCTGGCAAAAAGAACGAGCGCTCACTAGAGCAAACGCCCTCTCGGCAGAACGCTTACGTCGCCAAGAAGAGATAGAAATCCAGCTTGTGAACCTGCTGAGCGACGTAGAAGCTGTCGCCGATGGCAATCTGACGGTACGCGCTGATGTATCAGCTGGTGAGATTGGCACTGTCGCCGACTTTTTTAACGCAATTGTAGAAAGCCTGCGGCAGGTGGTCACCCAGGTAAAACGCTCAACTGATCAGGTCAACAACGCCCTATGGCAAAACGAAGCTGCCATCCGCCTACTGGCAGAAGACGCGCTGCAGCAAGCTGAGCAAACCACGTTGACGCTAGATTCTGTAGAGGCTATGACTGACTCGATTCAGCAGGTGGCTCAGCAGGCAAAAGAGGCCGCTGCCGTAGCCAAAAGCGCTTCTGAAACCGCCAACCAGGGTGAGGCCGCGATGGATCTGACAGTCAACAACATTATGGGACTGCGCCAAACTGTTGGCTTTACCGCTAAGAAAGTGAAGCGCCTAGGCGAATCTTCTCAACAGATCACCAAAGCAGTTTCACTGATCAATCAGATTTCTCAACAGACTAATCTACTGGCGATCAACGCTGGAATTGAGGCTGCTAGAGCCGGAGAAGATGGACAGGGCTTTGCAGCCGTAGCTGAGGAAGTTAGCGAACTGGCAACTCGCTCTGCTGCGGCCACAGAAGAGATTGAGCGAATTGTAGATACGATTCAAAGAGAGACTGGCGATGTGGTCACTGCGATTGAGCAGAGCACATCGCAAGTGGTAGAAGGGACTCAGCGGGTAGAAGAGGCACGGGCAAGTTTGGGCCAGATCCTAATTGGCTCGCAAAGGATGGACGAGTTCGCTAGATCCATATCACAGGCGACCAGCTCACAAGTGCAAATCTCTACATCGGTATACGCGCTAATAGAAAAGATTGCCCAGCTAGCCAAGCGAACTTCAGCTTCGTCTGAGCAGGTATCTGAAGCGCTAAACCAGACCGTAGGGGTCGCACAAAATCTGCAAGCGCAAGTAGCGACCTTTGTTGTAGACTCACAAGCGCCTAGTGCGGATAGCTCCGTCTCCCAGGAGGCCAGCCGTGGATAGAGAAGCAGAGATTCGCCTACAGTTTCTAGATGAAGCGGATGAATATTTGAATACGCTAGAAACCACGCTGCTAGGTATCGCTCAGCGAGGTGTAGAAACCCAGGAGATGAATACAGCGCTGCGAGCTGCCCATTCGGTTAAAGGCGGCGCAGCACTGATGGGCTATGCCCTGATCAGCGACCTAGCGCATCGGCTAGAAGATGCACTCAAGGTGTTGAAGCTGCAGCGCAGCGAAGGAATTACTAGCGATATAGAAGGCCAGATGCTGAGCGCAGTAGATGCCATCCGACAGATTGTAGAACGCGATCGCCGCCCCGCACCGCTAGCATCAGATCTGCCGGCATCAGACCAATCAGCACCAGACCAGATCAAGCGTCAGATCATGCCTATCTTTGAGGCACTGCACGATACGCTGGGCGAGCCGTCCGCAGAAGATGCGGCCTCTATGTTGGATGCCGACGAAAGCCAAGACGTAACGCCTTTGATCTTTCAGGCAGAAATCGACGGCATCCTAGAGCGGTTAGACTCGCTTTTGGCTGATCGCGCCCCTAATTTACAAGCGGAAGTTGTAGTGATGGCTCAAGAGCTATCGGTACTAGGTGAGATGCTCAGTCTGCCGCTGTTTGTTCAGTTCTGTCAGTCAGTAAAAGCCTACGCGACAACGGCTCAAGCTACTCAGCAGATAGAAGAGGTCTCTCAAGCGGCGTTGGCTAGCTGGAAGCGGGCAAAGGCGCTAGTGCTTACGGGCAACGCTGAATCTATGCCTAGTCAGCTGACAGGAATCAGCTTCAGGGCTACCAATAGCGACTTTGAAAGTGGGTCTGCTGATGCGATCGCAGCTATAGAAGCAACAGAAATAGAAGCAACAGAAAGCCGTGATTCGATGGACTTCGGCGCAGGACTCAGCACAGACTTTGGCACAGATCTAGGTGCAGAGAACGATGAACTAGTCAGTAATGTCTTTGCCAACCTAGACATAGAGAATCTAGGCATAGAGAATGATGTCTTAGTTGAGAATGTCTTTTCTGGGCTAAGCCTAGAAAGCGATGCGCTAGGTGATGATGACCCGGCTGAGCAGACCTTTTTAGGCACTGATCTAGAGTCAAATTTGGATGCTGGCGTAGAGACTAGTTCGGACATTGGCTTAGGCGCTGACGACGCCGTTGATGACGCCGTTGATGACGCCGTTGACGATGCAGACAGTAGCGAGCTAGAAGTGGATGCTTTCGCAGGCGTCTTTGAGCAGGTTGAACAGCCGACAGACGCGCTGGTAGGTGAGCCACTAGATCGATCCGAGACGGCCTTTCGCCTGCCGACTATCGCATCAAAATCGCCAGGTGATGAGCCTGAGCTAACTGACAACACCGTACGGGTATCCGTCCGCAAGCTCAACGAGCTCAACAGTGATTTTGGCGAGCTAACAATTGAGCACAATCGCCTCGACGCTGAAGTCAAAAGAATGCGATCGCTCGTCAAAGACCTCAGTCAAAAGCTGCGATCGCTCGATGAAATCAACGACGATGTCAAAGACCTTTACGAGCAGGCCGAGGCTGAGCAGCTATCCACTAGACCCCAAATGGTATTGCCTCAAGCCACAGCCAGTCCGTCTTTGACCAATATGACCAGCAAGCCCACGCCCGCATCTATCGCCAAGGCATCTGATAGCCAGGTATCTAACAGCGCCGCTGATATTAATGACACTGACTTAGGCTTTCGCCAAAACTTCGACCTTTTAGAGCTCGATCGCTACAGCGAGACCCATTTGCCTTTTCGCCAGATTGTTGAATCTGTAGTCAAACTTCAAGAAGTCGCCGCCGATTTAGAGCTGAGTATCGACAAAACGGAGCAAACCACTCGGGTGATGCATCGCACCAATCGTCGTTTGCAGCGCAACTTGAACCAGCTACGGATGCGTCCACTCGCTGATATTACCAACCGCTTTCCTCGGGCGCTGCGAGAATTAGAGATAGAGCACGGCAAGTCAGTAGAGCTCCAGTTAGAGGGCGAGCACACCTTAATCGATCGCAATATTCTAGAGGCGCTAAGCGATCCATTGATGCATATCGTGCGTAATGCCTTTGACCACGGTATCGAGCCGCCAGAAAGTAGAGAACGTCAGGGCAAAAGCGGCACTGGGACGATTGCCATTCGAGCCGCCAATCAAAACAATCGTACGGTCATTACGATCAGCGATGATGGTAAAGGTATTGCCATAGAAAAGATTCGCGATCGCGCTCAATCGATGGGCCTAGACGCTGAACTACTGAGCGCCGCTAGCAAAAACGAACTACTCTCACTCATTTTTGAGCCAGGCTTTAGCACCTCCGATCAGGTCACCGCGCTTTCTGGGCGCGGCGTCGGCATGGACGTTGTTCGCAACAACCTCACCCAGATTCGCGGCGACATCAGCGTCGACACCAAAGCTGGCAAGGGCTCCACTTTCACCCTATCCGTGCCATACACCCTTTCGATCACTCGCATCATCCTAGTCGAAGGCAACCGCATGCCTATTGCCGTACCGACCGATCGAATCGAAGCAGTCACCGTACTAGATCCAGACAATATCTACCGCGCCGACGGCAAGGAGATGCTTGCCTTTAAAGACAGCGCCGTCCGTCTAATCCGTCTTTCTAACTGGTTAGCTTTCAACTGTCCTAGGCAGACTGATAGCCTAGAAACCAAGCCCTGCATCAATACCCCTAGCGTGTTGATATTTCGCATGGGCGAACGGCGCTTAGGGCTGCAGATAGATCGCTACTGGAACGAGCAAGAAGTCGTCATTCGCCAAGTAGAAGGCCCCGCTGCTCTACCGACTGGCTTTAGCAACTGCACCATCCTTGAGAACGGCAAAGTGGTTCCTATCATCAGTCTGACCAATTTCGCTAGATGGGTCATTGGCTGCGAAACGTCAGGCATTCACTCAGCAAAGACACTGTATTCTAACCCAGTCGTCAATGGTGCGATCGATCCGATCAGCTTACAGGTCGTTCCCAACCAGGAAGCTCATCGCCGCGCTAGGTTCCTGGTAATTGACGATTCTATGAACGTACGCAGGCTGCTAGCGCTCACCTTAGAGAAAGCCGGGTACGAGGTAGTGCAAGCCCGCGACGGTGAAGATGCGTTGGAAAAGCTAGGAACTGACTTGGTTATAGATAGCATTATCTGCGATATAGAAATGCCTAAGATGGACGGCTATAGTTTTCTCTCTAAGCTAAGAGCACAGGCACAATATGCGAAGATTCCAGTGACTATGCTGACCTCTCGCAGCAGCAATAAACACCGCGACTTAGCAATGGACCTTGGCGCAACCGCTTATTTCTCTAAACCCTACCAAGAAAGAGCCCTATTGAAGAGTTTGGCAGCGTCTTTAGAAGGAGCCAAAAACAGCAACAGAGTGTAAGAACAGACGGCAAGAACAGATTATGAGCGAGACAATCACTGAGACAATAACAATCACGCTGAAGCTATTCGCGGTGTATCAAGAGACCCTAGGCCGCTCAGAAGAAGAG
>NZ_JADEXO010000219.1 GCF_015207105.1 cf. Phormidesmis sp. LEGE 11477 | reverse complement strand
CTTTCGCAGATCAAAACCGTCGCCGTCGGTCGACCCAACCCCGGCGTCAATACTGAACCTACCTCTACCGTCAACCAAGCCCAGCAAAGCCGAGCCCAGCAAAACCGAATTCCTCCTTCGCCCCCAGCCAGCCAGTTTGGCACTCGCTTGCAAATGCCCTCAGAGCGGGAGCGTCCGCCCTCGTTCTTCGAGAATCCTGTGGCGGTCGGCACCTTGGCCGCTGGTCTGGTCACCGCCGCCGGATTTGGCGGCTGGGCCACCGTCAGATACCTCAATTCACCGGTCACCCCCGAACCCACGATCACTTCACTGCCACCGTTGGGAAGTGAAGAAACGCCCGCACCCACCGCCACCGCCGACCCGCAGCCAGCGGAGTACACCCAGCCACTGGATCTAACGCCAGGCGTGGCCGAGGCCGTCCAAGGCAATTTACTAGGGGGCGATACGCTCAACTATCTGCTGCCAGCAGAATCGGGCCAGTCGCTTACCGTTGCTGTCGCGCCAGAAGGCGTGTTGCTCAGCGTTTTGGGCCCGAACGATCGGCCCGTGGCGCGTAATGCTAGGCGGGTCGCTCAGTGGCAAGGCACCCTCAGAGAATCTGGTGAATACAAAATTCAGCTCAGCCCCGTGCGCGGTGTTCCTAGCAGCAACTACCAGCTCAGCGCCACACTAGGCCCCGTCCCTGCGCCGCCCCCCGAAACCCAGCCACCAACCCAAGCACCAGTAGAGCCCACCAACCCACCAACCGACGGCACCGAGCCGCCAGCTACCAATCCACCAGCCACCGAGCCACCTACTCGCACACCGCGTCCGACCGAGCCGCCACAGCTCAACATTCAAAGGCAGAGAGTCACTTTTCCGGGTGAATCACAAGGAATTCGAGTCGCGAATAGCGTTGGGCCTGGGCAGCTCAGGCGCTATGTCGTCAGTGCTAGCCAGGGCCAAATTCTTACCGTTAATGCGCTTTCATCTGATGGCCCTGTTTCTTTCGAGCTGCTGATGCCAGATGGAACCCTGCTGCCCGATGCCTCTGACTTAGAAAGATGGCAGGGATTTTTGCCCGAAGGTGGTGACTACAGCATTGACGTGACCGCCCCTGAGCGATCGGAATTCACCCTAGAAATTCAGCTAAGTGCTGAGGTTCCACTCGGTGATTAAAAGACATCTGTTGTAGGCATCTGTTGTAGAAGAGGACTCGGTTAATTTGGCAGCATTGTTGATTACAGGAACAGATACAGATAGCGGCAAAACGGTGCTGACATCGGCGCTGGTCGCCTATTGGCAGCGGTATTGCTGGGCCTACCGATTGGGCCTGTGCAAGCCAGTACAGTCGGGGGAGGGCGATCGCGAACTATACAGCCGGCTTTTCGACCTAGACCAGTTCTTAAACCAGACGCCAGAACAGCTCAATCCCCTCTGGTACAAAGCGCCCATCGCGCCGCCACTAGCCGCCGCGCTAGAAGGCGAACGGGTCGATCTCGCTAAGGCGTGGCAGGTGATTTCACAGCTTCAGGCAGAGCGAGACTGGGTTTTGGTCGAAGGTGCAGGCGGCTTAGGATCGCCAATCACCGATGAGCTGACCGTCGCAGACATTGCCTACCAGTGGCGCTTACCATCTGTACTAGTTGTGCCGGTCAAGCTGGGGTGCATTGCAGCGACAGTGGCCAATGTCGCCCTCGCCGAGCAAAAAAAAGTCAATCTGCGCGGCATCGTCCTTAGCTGCACGGCTCCGCTAAATCAGCAGCAGCTAGAGCAGTGGGCACCGATTCAGATGATCGAATCTTTGACGCGCACGCCCGTGTTAGGCGTATTGCCCTATCTCAGGCAGATCAAAAATCTGGAGGCCCTAGCAGAGGCCGCTGCTCAGTTAGATTTAGAGCGATTGATGCCAAAGGCGTTCTGGGCATAAAAAAATCTGACAGAATACATAAAACGCTACGGACTCTCTATGCTGACGATCTCTAGGCCTTTGACGACCGACTTTTCAGCGCTGCGACCTGACATTCAGGCATTGCAAGCTGATCTCGTCCGCTGGCGGCGGCAGATTCATCAGCGCCCAGAGCTAGGTTTTCAAGAAGAAATCACCGCTCGCTTCATCTGCGATCGCCTGACAGAGTGGGGCATTAACTATACAAGCGGCGTTGCCAAAACTGGGGTTGTTGCCATTTTCGCAGGGCAGGCTTCCACTGCGATCGCCCCTCCAGAAGGAACGCACACAAGACTCCCGGTGCTAGGCATCCGGGCTGATATGGATGGACTGCCCGTTCAAGAACTCAACGAGGTGCCTTACTGCTCTATTCATGATGGCAAGATGCACGCCTGCGGACATGATGGCCATGTGGCGATCGCGCTAGGCACAGCCAAGTATCTAAAAGACCATCCAGACACGTTTAGCGGCACCGTCAAGATCATCTTTCAGCCCGCAGAAGAGGGCCCTGGCGGTGCCAAGCCCATGGTCGAAGCCGACGTACTAAAAAATCCCGATGTCGATGCGCTCGTTGGCCTGCACCTTTGGAATAATCTGCCACTGGGCACCTTGGGCGTTCGCAGCGGGCCGATGATGGCGGCTACAGAATTCTTTCACTGCACCATTCAGGGCAAAGGCGGGCATGGGGCGATTCCACAGCAGACGGTCGATGCGGTCGTCGTCGGCGCGCAGGTAGTAACGGCGCTGCAAACGCTGGTTTCTCGCAATATCGACCCACTCAAGTCAGCGGTGGTCTCAGTCGGCGAATTCAAGGCGGGAACGGCAGTAAATGTGATTGCCGATAGCGCTTTTTTGAGCGGCACCGTGCGCTACTTTGACCCAGACTATGGAGAGCTGATTCCCCAGCGTTTAGAGCAGATTATTGCGGGTGTGTGCGCGGCGCACGGTGCGAGCTATCAATTGGACTATCACAAGCTGTACCCGCCTGTGATTAATGACCGGGCGATCGCCGATCTAGTCCGTTCTGTAGCCCTTTCCGTCGTCGAAACCCCCGCAGGCGTCGTCCCTGAGTGCCAAACGATGGGCGGCGAAGATGTCTCTTTCTTTCTACAGGCGGTACCTGGCTGCTATTTCTTTTTGGGTGCGGCCAATGTCGATAAAGATTTAGCCTATCCCCATCATCATCCCCGGTTTAACTTTGACGAGACCGCGCTAGGAGTAGGCGTCGAAACCTTTGTGCGAATTGTTGAAAAGTTTTGCCCAGTAGATGAAGACTCTTGAGCATAGATGGGGCGTGATCGCGGATGATATAAACTAGACGACTTCTAGCTAAATCCGCTTTTTTGCCATGAGTGATTCAC
>NZ_JADEXO010000106.1 GCF_015207105.1 cf. Phormidesmis sp. LEGE 11477 | reverse complement strand
CACCACCAGCGGCAATCAGGTAGATGTGACCGTCAATAACATTGCGGGGAATGGGACGCTCGGCCTATCGGTTGCCTCCAACACCGCGCTAAAAGATACAGCAGGCAACATGGTGGCTTCTTTTGATGCAGGGCAAGCCTACGCTATTGACCAGCTCTTGGGTGCTCCAACGCTTCTCAGCATTACCCGTTTGACACCTGCTGACCCCTTTACCAATGCAGATAGTCTCACCTACCGCGTCACGTTTGACGAGGCCGTTCAAAACGTAGATGTTACCGACTTTGTTGCGACTGGCACCACTGCGACCATTACAAGCAGTGTGGCTGTAGCTGACAGCTTTGCTTACGACATCACGGTTTCTGGCGGTGACTTAGCTAATGTTAACGACACGGTGGGGCTTGACCTGGCCCTAGGTCAAGATATTACCGACCTGGTGGGTAATGCGCTTGCTAATACAGAGCCTACTGTCGATGAAGTTTACACAGTTGATAATGTACTACCAACTGTCGTAATCAATGCGCCAGCTGATACAAACGGTTCATTCACCGCCACCTTTGAATTCAGCGAAGCAGTTAATGACTTCACGGTTGGCGATGTTGTAGTTGGCAACGGCAGCGCCAGTGATTTTACAACAGTCGATGGTAGTAACTACACCGCCCTAATTACACCCACTGCTGCAGGTAATGTCACAATTGACGTGGCCGCCAATGTGGCAACCGATGTAGCCGGTAACAGCAACATTGTTGCTGCAACTCAGGTAACTAGCAACAATGCTGCTCCTATTGCTCAAAATGATGCTCTAGTCGCCGATGCAGGCACATTACTCAACGGCAGCGTCTTCGCCGACAACGGCAGCGGTGCTGACACCGACCCCGATGGCGATATCCTCAGCGTCAGCGCAGTGAATGGGGAAGTTGCCACTGTCGGCAGCGAAATTACCCTGGACTCTGGCGCGCTGCTGACGGTGAACGCCGACGGCAGCTTCGACTACGACCCGAGCGGCTTCTTCAGCTTCCTCGATGCGAACGAGACCGCCACCGATAGCTTTGCCTACACGCTCAGCGACGGTTCCCTAACCGATAGCGCCACCGCGACTATTACCCTAGAAGGCCCGACTACCCTGACGAATACGGGTACACCCTTTCGCTTTAGTCAGGACACTAACGGCGGTGCAAACACCTTCGGCTTTGATGGCGATGCTTTCTTCCTATCCGGCCAAGCGGTCGGCGGTCGGCCTCAGTTCCAGGACGTCGACGACTTCCTACAGGCGGCTGCAGGCGTTTTTGACGGCACGATTGAGCGCACTGGCACTATCAATGACCAAAGGCTAGCGAACGGTCGTACGCCTCGCGCGAAGACGAACAACAAAGACGCGGTGAAGATTAGCGGGCGCAATATCCACGGCAGCTACCTGGTTCAGTTTGACAACAGAGCTGAGGCCAAAACGTTCGAGCACTTTGTCGAAGACTTCTTACACCGCATTAGTGCCAACGGCGTAGTTGCAACTGACCCCACCGACTTCCGGTTTAATGCATTAGGCGGTGATAGTGCGCGGCTGTTCTTCGACCCGGTGAACGACCAGTTTGGCTTCACTCAGAATGATGGGCTGACGCAGCGCCGCTTTGATCAGTTAGAAGGGTTTGTTGAGGCAGTGGCTACGGATGTGTTTGGCGGTCAGCAGCTCAGCGATGGCAGCTTCGATGCTGGTGGCATCGCCCAGGGAGCACAGCCAGGACTGCGGCTTAGCGGTGGCGATGATGTCATCATCAGCGGTCAGAGCGTAGGCGGTCGCTTTCAGTTCGACTTTGGCGATGGGGCAACCGCGCAACAGTTCTTGAACACGACCGCGCAACTATTCGGCAACGTAGCTGAGGCGAACACCCTCGCTCAGGGCGAATTCTAGCTTTGCGAGAGGCAACTAATGGCTAACAACATCAGCCATTAGTTGCCAAGATGAACGAACGCTGTGGGTTTATTCCTAATTTGTTGTTTCTTCAAAATTCAACAACAAACAACAGTCCTACTCAAACAACTATCCTGCTTCTGTTGATGCTGACAACTTTTTGCTGGCTAGCCGGTTTAGGCTAACGCCTTGCTCAGCCGCTTGAATCGCCAGTTCGCGATGTTGCTCGGGCGGAATTCTGACCATGAACTTGCCGCTGTACTGTTTTTTGGACAGTGGTGTTGGCGGTGTCTCATTGTTGGCTTCTAAATCGTTGATACAAGTTTGAACCAGCTTGATAATGCCAGTGAAAGCCGCCTGCTGATTCTCATCAAGCCAGCTCAGCCCCGGAAACTCGGCGCATAAGCCAACAAATTCTTCATCTTCTTCAGACCAAAACACTCTGTAAGTGTAAAACTTAGCGTCCATTACAGTGCCTCCATTTTCTCGATTGCTGCTAGAACCTGTTTGACCTGATAGGGCTTCCCTTTTCCTTTTTTCGATTGGATATTGACATAGGGTTCGCCTTGCCAAGGTGTTCTATAAATTCGGTGGCTACCGCCCGTTTGACGGGGCTCGCCAAAGTAGTGATTACAAACCTTGCACAAATCAGAGAATTGTATCCCTTTGGGATTGTTCTCCATACTTGCCAAAATTTTCTGAATGCTAGCCATCAACAGATTGATATCAATAGTGATACGGTAACATCGATCTGCCATTAACGTTGCGATGCTCGAAGGCAAAGCAAGTTTATAAAGTTCGCGTGTCGAATGCATACTCGCTGGGTGCTGCATGTATATGAATATACCGAGATAAAAATCACTTCTTATAGAGATGCTCTCTACGGAAGAAAGGGTGCAAGAAACGAGTTCAAGTCGACAGACCGCTGTAGTTATAAACAAAGAGGATAACAAAATGGCTTTTCCAGCACGGTTTAACTTAGCCGACCTCGATGGCAGCAATGGCTTTGTTATCAATGGTATTGAGCCAGGTGACTACTCCGGTTGGTCGGTGAATGGGGCGGGGGACGTCAACGGCGATGGCTTCGATGACCTCATCATTGGCGCACCCAGCAATTCTTCCAATAGCGATTCAGGCGAAAGCTACGTGGTGTTTGGCCGCGCCACAGGTTTTGATGCGGCGGTTGAGCTCTCAGCCCTCAATGGCAGCAACGGCTTTATCATTAATGGTATTGAGGCAGGTGATCTCTTCGGTTGGTCGGTGAGCAGCGCAGGAGATATCAACAGCGATGGCTTCGATGACCTGATTATTGGCGCATATAAGGCCAACCCTAACGGTGACGGATCAGGTGAGAGCTATGTGGTGTTTGGTCGTGCAGCCGGTTTCGAGGCGACGTTCGAACTCTCTAGTCTCGACGGCGGCAACGGCTTTGTCATCAATGGCATTGAGGCAGGTGACTACTCCGGTCGCTCAGTGAGCGGCGCAGGCGACATCAATGGCGATGGCTTCGATGATCTGATTATTGGTGCCCCCGACAGTTTTTTTAGTGATGATTCAGGTGAGAGCTACGTGGTGTTTGGCCGCACAGCGGACTTCGAGGCGACCTTGGAGCTCTCAGCCCTCGATGGCAACAATGGCTTTGTCATCAATGGCATTGACGCCTTTGATGAAGCTGGTACTTCGGTGAGCGGAGCGGGGGACATCAATGGCGATGGCTTCGATGACCTGGTTATTGGCGCAGAAAGAGGTGACCCTAACGGTGGCGAGTCAGGAGAAAGCTATGTAGTGTTTGGCCGCGCGAACGGTTTTGACGCGGCGATCGAGCTCTCAGCCCTCAATGGCAACAGCGGCTTTGTCATCAACGGCATTGATGCCTATGACCTCTCCGGTACTTCGGTAAGCAGAGCGGGGGATATCAACGGCGATGGCTTCGATGACTTGATTATTGGCGCGGTCGATGCCGATGCCAATGGTGGCGAGTCGGGCGAGAGCTACGTGGTCTTTGGCCGCGCAGCGGGCTTTGAGGCGACCCTAGAGCTCTCAGCCCTCAATGGCAACAGCGGCTTTGTCATCAACGGCATTGATGAGAGTGACAACTCTGGCGAGTCGGTAAATGGGGCGGGGGACCTCAACGGCGATGGCTTCGATGACCTGATTATTGGCGCAGACAGGGCCGACCCGAACGGTAGCTCTTCAGGAGAAAGCTACGTGGTCTTTGGCGCGGAAGGCTTTGATCCGGTGCTTGAACTCTCTAATCTCGATGGTAGCAATGGCTTTGTGCTGAACGGCATCGATGCTTTTGACTTCTCCGGTTATTCGGTGAGCGGGGCGGGGGATATCAACGGTGATGGCATCGATGACCTGATTATCGGAGCTGCCGATGCCGATGCCAACGGTGGCTCTTCAGGCGAGAGCTACGTGGTCTTTGGCCGCGCAGTCAACAATGCGCCTATTGCCCAACCCGACGCTGTCACTACCGACGCAGAGACTTTGCTCAGCGGCAGCGTCTTCGCAGACAACGGTAGCGGTGCTGACACCGACCCCGATGGCGATGTTCTCAGCGTCAGCAAAGTGAACGGCGAAGTTGCCACTGTCGGCAGCGAAATTACCCTCGACTCTGGTGCGCTGCTGACGGTGAACGCCGACGGCAGCTTTGCCTACGACCCCAACGGCTTCTTCAGCTTCCTCGATGCGAACGAGATTGCCACCGACAGCTTTGCCTACACGCTTAGCGATGGTGCCCTAACCGATAGCGCCACTGCGACTATCACCCTAGAAGGGCCGACTACCCTGACGAATACGGGTACACCCTTTCGCTTTAGTCAGGACACTAACGGCGGTGCGAACACCTTCGGCTTCGATGGCGATGCGTTCTTCCTCTCTGGCCAAGCGGTCGGCGGTCGGCCTCAGTTCCAGGACGTCGACGACTTTCTACAGGCCGCTGCTGGCGTTTTTGACGGCACGATTGAACGCACTGGCACTATTGATGACCAAAGGCTAGCGAACGGTCGTACGCCTCGGGCGAAGACGAACAACAAGGACGCGGTAAAAATTAGCGGTCGCAATATTGGCGGCAGCTACCTGGTTCAGTTTGATAACAGAGCTGAGGCCAATACATTCGAGCACTTTGTTGAAGATATCTTTCATCGCATCAATGCGAACGACGTAGTCGCGACTGACCCGACCGACTTTCGGTTTGATGCGCCGGGTGGTGATGGCGGCGATCGCGCACGATTGTTCTTCGACCCAGTAAACGACCAGTTTGGCTTCACCCAAAACGATGGGCTGACGCAGCGCCGCTTTGACGAGTTAGAAGGGTTTGTCGAAGCCATTGCCACCGATGTGTTTGGCGGTGAGCAGCTCAGCGATGGCCGCTTCAACGCTAGTCGCATCGCTCAGGGGGCGCAGCCAGGACTGCGGCTTAGCGGTGGCGATGATGTCATCATCAGCGGTCAGAGCGTAGGCGGTCGCTTTCAGTTCGACTTTGGCGATGGGGCAATGGCGCAGCAGTTCTTGAACACAACCGCGCAGCTATTCGGCAGCGTAGCTGAGGCAACCACCCTCGCTCGGGGTGATTTCGCTTAGTAACAAGCCACTAAGGGAAGTGCATACTCGCCGGATGCTGCATGTATGGGAATACACCGAGATAAAAATCATCTTTTACAGAGAATGCTCTTCACTATCTTTGTGAGCATTCTCTATTTTTTCTAACAACAACAAAAGAATGTTTTCATGAAAAGCTTGAACGCTGCACTCAGCGCACTATCTAGCATAGTTACCAAGAGATGCTTTTATGGTTAGCCTGATCTCCCACACAAAAGGCAAACGTGCTTTAACGCTGAAGGTGATTTCTGCTCTCAGACCTGAAGGTATTTTGAGGGCTATTAGCATTGTCAATGAGTACGTATTTCGTATGTATTATCCGCTGAATGGCATATCACCTTTTCTCAGTCCCTCCCTATCTACAAAAATACTGATTGTCGAATGTTTTGTGTATATTATGGACAGAGTCTCCGAAGATGGAAAGTCAGAGAATTTTTCTCTGAACAAAGGTGAGAACTTTGACAAACTAGATAGTATGATAAACAGCTTCGACAAAATGCTAGAGGCGATAGGGTTTTCAAAGTTTGACGCTTACCCATACATCAGGATGGGCGAAGCTTATCTCAGGCTTGAGAATGAGATTATGAACGGTGCTCATCCTGTAGAAGAAGAACAACTCAAGAAAGCAGCGGAGCTAAGATCTGTAGATGTAAGGCTATTGCATGCGCTGATAATGCATAAAACAAGAAGTGAAGTTAACTACACATTGCTCAATGCTTTATGGCCGCTTGAAGTGATGAATGAGTTCGCAAGTGACATTGTAGATTATGAGAAAGATGTGAAAGAGAACAATTTCAATTTAATTCGTCTTTATCAAAACTTCTACGGCTCAGCAAATACAGTTCCTGAAGTTTTGAAGGAGATTGAGAGCCAAGCTGAAAAAGTAAACGTTCAACTACACAATTTGAGCGCTGAAGAAAAACATATAGTTGAGTCATGCACGAAGGAGACGAAAGCGCGGATTTATACGACCCTTCAAAAGAAGGTACCAATGATACTGACAAGCGGTAATCAGGTGAGACATTACACGGACTTAGTGAGTACGATGCGCTAAATGTGAACAGGCGTTAAAGTAGCCCGTATATTCAGCTACGTTTTCAGAAGTTCGAGGTAACCTTATACGTGCTTCAGTATATCGACTGCCTAGAGTTATGCCCCTGCGTCCTAGAACCGGTGCTTTAGAAACCTTTTCAACGTTTGTTCAGTTTGTGGACGATCGTTTTGAAGCATGGATGGTGGACCCACGGCTGTTGCGTAGTATGAAAGAGCATAGCAGCCAAAAGCCTCTAGAGTCTTCTTACAGCTCTCAAAGACAGCAAGACTCTCAAAGGCAGTCAGAAGAGTTTTGGGTACTGCTGTGGTATCAGAAGTGGCAAAGAAAAGAGAGTTCACAAGCTTTCATGCACTTGTGTGCGTATTTGCAAGAGCCTTGCTACTGGGCTGCTGAAAACGTGACCAGACGGTTTGTGAGTGTGCAATATACGCTAGCTGATGGCTTTCAGGTTGCGATCGCCCGCCTAGAACATATTCTTGCCCACTACAGTCCAACCCACGGCAGCAGCCTAAAATCTTACGCTCGCACTGCCTTTGGCAATATTATTCGCAACCGACTGCGCCAGCACAAAGCTGTTAACATCTGCAGCGATTGGGGACTGCTACGCCGGCTGAGTCAAACCCAGCTAAATAAAGCGCTCCAGCAGGCTGGATTTACTCAAACGGCCTCAGATATCTTGATTTGGCAATGCTTCAAAGCCGTTTACACACCAGACGCAGAACATATTGCTAACGCTACGGTAAACAAACTGCAGCCGCCTAGCGTCGAACAGCTAGATAATATTGCCACCCGCTACAATCGACAGCGCACTCAGCATAGCCCTAGTCTCGCTTCTATTGACAGTAAGGCAGCTATGGAGAGTCTAAAGCGATCTGCCCAAGCAGTGCGATCGCAGCTAAATCCCACTATCACCTCGCTCAATCGACCTCAATACTACGAAGATCAAGAGTCGATGGACTCTCTCAGTGCTGACGATACGCCTATGGATCAGCTGTTAGCCGCTGAAGCCTACGCTGCCCAACAGCAAAAAATGCAGGCGATCGCGTCAGTACTAATAGAAGCGATCGCCCGGTTAGCGCCTTCTATGCAAACGCTGCTGCGCCTTTACTATGAACAAAATCTGACCCAAAAAGATATCGCCAACCGGCTTCATATTAAGCAGTATCAAGTCTCTCGTCAGCTAAGCCGAGTCCGGCAGCAGCTTTTGATCAGCGTTGCCACCTGGAGCCAGGACAAGCTGCATATTTCTATAGACTCAGATGTATTGGCTAACATGAGTGATCTGGTTCATGAGTGGTTGCAGCGCCACTATGCTGCTTCGACAAATGCTCCAAACAGCATAGATCCACAGCTCACAAGTCCAGATACCGCAGTTCTTGCCTCCAATCTGCAAAAACCTGACCTATCAGAGATTGCACTGCCAAAGGAATTATCATGAGCTTAGTACTTGAAAATCCGCTCCAGCCTATTCTTGAAATACCGCTCGATTTGGCACTGTGGGAGAGGGGCGGCGTTGATATAGATCAGGCGGCAGCGGTGGATCAAGCTGCTCAGTGGCGCATATATTTGCATCGGCTAGGAGCCTCCGCCATCTTGCAATGGTGCCAAGACGCTTTAGCAGATGCTCAATCTTTTAGTCCGTCTGAAGCTGTGCAGGATAAGAGCACCGGATCGGCTCAGCTCTGGCCCAATACCGACCCGGTGCAGATTTGGCACGTGGTGGACGGCATCGCTATTGATCTGGGTGAGCGACGGATCGTGGTAACGATCTCTGAAGCTATCGATGCGGCTGAAATGCGAGTGCCCCAAGAATGGATAGATCTACCAGACTGGGCGGGTGACTACTATATCGCTGCCTACGCCGACGTAGATGAACAGGCGCTAGCGCTGTGGGGATACACGACCTACGCCAAAGTCAAACAGCAAGGGCGCTACGATGCAGGCGATCGCACCTATTGCATAGAAGAAGACTCTCTTATTCAGGACTTTTCTGCTTTCTGGGCGGCTCAGCAGCTAGAGGTGCTAGCCCCAGTAAATATAGAGGTATTACCTGAAGTATCGCCCACCCAGCTTGATAACTTGATTCAACGTTTGGCTAGCTCGCCTGGTCCGCGCCTAGAGATTCCCTTTGAGCTATGGGGGGCGCTGCTGAGCAATCCTGATGCGCGATCGCGGCTCTATCAGCAGCGGTGGAGAAAGAAGACCACACAGATCTCATTAGCCAATGCGCCTATTCAACTAGGCCAGTGGACAGCCCAATTCCTCAGTCCAGGATGGAATTCGCTAGCCCGCCTATTGTCTCAGCCGCCGACACCGAGTCTGCGCTCAGGCCCCACAAACAACAATCCAACAACTGAGACTTCAGCTACCACCACAGGGGCTAAAGAGATTTCGTTAGAGACGGCTACTGAAACAGTTTTGCTAGTACTCGCTATCTCAGTTACGAGCGAAGTAGATGAACGCCGCAATATTCGCATTCGGCTATATCCAAAAGATGCCGCTGCCTTGAATACGCAGACCAGTCAAGACTTCTCTCCTTACTTTCTTACGGATGAACCCATACTCGAAGAAATTCTGTTGCCAGAAGGAGTGACGCTGACTTTGTTGCTGACAGAAACGCAACAACCGCTGCAAACCGTTTGCTCAGGCAGTCACGACAACTACATTCAGCTACCGCCTTTTCGCTGCCCTACGGATGAAGCTTTTAGCATCCGTATCGAGTATGCGAACAGTGCGATGCAAGAAGATTTCGTAGGCTGAGGGCGTGATAGTGAAACCGCCTATACAGCAGAGCGCAGACCACAAAATTCTGTTGAATCTGGGCCGGGGGGACTGGCAGTCAGGATTTCCTAGTGTCACTGCTCAGCTGTGGCAGGGCGATCCGTCTCCCATTCAGTTTGTGGGTAGTTTACCGCCAGCGCCCCACCTAGAAGAACAGTACCAAAGCTGGCAAAAACTATACGAAGCGCTCTACGGCAGCACAATACCCTGGAGAAAATCTAGTCAGCCGCCCCAACAGCAAATTCAGCAAGATGAACAACACAGCAAACAGCGGGTCAACCGGGGCGCAAGCAACTTTGAATTCGATACAGATGAGCCCACCCGAGTGTCACGCCGTGATTTTGACCGACGCTGTCAGCAGCTACAGGCCGATTTTAATCGGTGGCTAATGGCCACTGAGTTCGCGCCGATCGAACGCCGCATTCGCACGCACATAGCACCGCAAACACCGGTTCGAGTGATGCTCACTGCTTATGCCAAAGTAGTATTGCGCTTTCCTTGGCGGCTGTGGCATTTGTTTGATGACTATCCTCGTGCTGAGCTGTCGGTGAGCCTACCGGACTACAGCCGCTCTTTGAAACAGCCGCCGACAGAGACTTCAACTGTGAAGATACTGGCAGTCTTGGGCAGCGATGACGGAATTGATGTAGAAACCGATCGTCAGCTCCTAGAGCGGCTTCCGTCAGCAGAAGTTACCTTACTACCCCAGCCAACTCTAGATGAGTTGCAGCAGCATCTATGGGAAAAGTCATGGGATGTCTTCTTTTTCGCTGGACATAGCACCAGCCAGGGCCAGGGCTATCTTCAGGTAAATGCAGCCGAGTCGCTGACTATCGAACAGCTTAAATACGCTTTGCAGCGCGCGATCACGAATGGGCTGCAGCTGGCAATTCTCAACTCTTGTGATGGCCTAGGGCTGGCTTGGGCCTTAGCAGACTTGCATTTGCCTCAAACTATCGTCATGCGAGAACCGGTATCCGACGCGATCGCCCAACAGTTTCTCAAGGCATTTCTGACCGCCCTGGCTAGCGGTCAATCTCTGTATTTATCAGTGCGCGAAGCCCGTGAAAAACTACACGGACGCACAGAGCTAGGCAGCTATGCGGCGTGGCTGCCTAGCATTGTTCAAAACCCGTCAGAAGATCCGCCAACCTGGCAGGCACTGAGGGGACTTTCTAGAGAAATTCCCGAACGAATAGAACAATTTGCAACCAAGGCCCCAGCTGTCGCTCTAACCTCTCAGCCAAACGACCCGCAAGTAGCCGAGGATCTAGTTCCGCAAGAACAGCCAGTTAGAAAACCAGACACTCAGCGTCAGCACCCTAAGCCCCATACTGAGCTCTACACATTCACCATTCTTGTAGCAAGAGGTTTAGCTATTGCCGTAGCGGTGTTTGTCCTCAGGTGGCTAGGCGCATTGCAAAACACCGAACTCAAAGCCTACGATACGCTGATGAAGCTGCGCCCCATAGAAGAGCCAGACTCGCGGCTAGTCGTCGTTACTGTCGACGAAAGAGACATTCAATCACAAACCTCGCTCGAACGACGCGGCTCACTCTCTGACGAGACCTTACAAGCCACTCTGTCAACTTTGCTAAGCTACGACCCTCGGGTAATTGGCCTAGATGTGTATCGAGACTTTCCTGCCACAATCGGTCCGCTAGAAAAAACGCTCTCTCATCCCAAGATTATAGGAATCTGCAAATCTAGGGATCCTTCAGCAGACGACATTGGAATTGCACCGGCTCCAGAATTTACTGAAATTCGAGTAGGGTTTAGCGACTTTCTAGAAGAAACAGATGGCATTGTTCGCCGACAGCTGCTGACAGCTACGCCAAATCCAACGTCGCCTTGCACCAGTGCCTACGGGTTTGGGGCGCTAATGGCAATTCACTATCTACATAGGGCCGAAGCTGGAGAAGACAGCCTCAAACCCTCATTTGACGAGCAGGGAAACTTTCGGATAGGAGAGACTGTTTTTCCTCGCTTACCTAAACGAGCAGGCGGGCTACAGCGCATAGACCATCGGGGAAATCAGCTTTTATTAAACTATCGATCGCGTCCTAGCCCTGATCAGATCGCGGTCAAGATTCCGCTGGAGAAATTGCTAAATGGCGAAGTTAACGCAGAGAGTATTCGCGATCGCCTAGTAATTATCGGTGTTACAGCTCCTAGCGGTGACTACTGGGCAACCCCCTACGGTGTGCAGGGCGCGGACAAGACACCTGGAGTATTTATTCAGGCTCAGATGATCTCTCAGATGATCTCAGCAGTGCTAGAGGGTCGGCCCTTGATGCGGGCGTGGCCACAGTGGGCAGATGCGCTGTGTCTGCTGGGGGGTGTGATCGCAGGCAGTCTGCTGGTGTGGAGTCAGGGGATGCGATCGCGCCAGGGAATTCGCCTAGGACTGATTCTTCTAGTCGGTGCAGGTGGCTTAGTAATCGTGGCCTGGGCAGCGCTGATAGCCGGTATTTGGTTACCTCTAGTGCCGACTTTCTTGACCTTTAGCGGCGGCGTATTATCTACAGCTACCGTACTGACGGCTAGCCGAGACCCCTAAAGAAACTACAGAAGAACTACTAAGTAAAAGGGGTTACCAGCCAACTGTGCATATCTCCTGAATAGTCTGTGTATAGCTATTTAGTGCTGCGCCCGACCGCCGAAGTTATTACTAGGGACACTTATCTCATGGCTTTCCACACGGATCTCACGAAGACAAAGCGTGTAAGTGGTTTTCTGGGGGCTGCCGTCGCCTGGCTTTTGATGGCACCACTAGCCTACGCTCAAGGCCAGCAAACGGTTCAGTTTATCCCGACTCCGCCCGATCAAGGCGCGCCAGATGGTCGCCAGCGTGGTGGAGCGACCAGGGGAGACTGTGTTGCCTATCAAGATCTCGCGGCGATTGTGCCTGAAGTAGAGGGGGTGGTGTGGAGCCAAACAGCGAAAGCCCTACCCACGTTTTTCTTTGACGTACCCGCTGATTTGACTCAAGAGATTCCGCTGGAGTTCGTCATTCAAGACCGCAGTGATGCCTATGTGGTTCGTCAGCAATTTTCCGTTGAGGCGGATGCAGGGCTACTGGCAGTGCCCACTACGGCAGAGCTAGGCGGGCTGGCGATTGGTGAAAGCTATAGTTGGACCTTTTCAATCTACTGCGATGCGGCGCGTCCATCGGCGTCGGTGTCGGTGAATGGCACTATTCAGCGAGTGGCTGATGCTGTAGAGGTAGAGACAAGCACTCCTGATCTGACAGCGATAGAACAGTTTGAGCTGCTTCGTCAGTATGCGGCTGAGGGGATTTGGCATGAGACGATAGATATTGCGATCGCCCTTCACCAATCCGACCCTCTTAACGACACCTATCAAGAGACACTGCGATCGCTCTTTGTCCAGGCAGGTATAGCCGATGAGGGACTGTGATGCAGCCTATAGTCCTCAATTATCTAGTGAAGATCGCTCAAGTAGGTTCGGTGGCGACAGTAGTGGCGCTGGGTAGTGTTGAGGGTGTGCGATCACAATCAATCGTTCCAGACAGCACGCTGGGCATAGAGACTTCGATAGTAGACAGCGGCATTGTCAACGGCAATGCTGTACAGCTAATTGAAGGCGGCGCTAAAAGGGGAGGCAATCTCTTTCATAGCTTTGTTGATTTTAATGTTGGCGTAGAGGAATCTGTTTATTTTGCTAGTCCTAGCGAGATCAGCAATATTCTCAGCCGTATTACTGGCAACAATCTCTCGACTATTGATGGAGTACTAGGCGTTGATGGCACCGCTAATCTGTTCCTGCTAAACCCGAACGGTATTCTGTTCGGCCCAGACGCGCAGCTAGATATTCCGGGTTCGTTTACAGCTAGCGCCGCCAACAGCTTTGCGTTCGCAGACAGTAGTGAGTTTAGCGCAATGTCGGAGGATACATCGCTGCTGAGCATTAGCGTACCGCTAGGCATCCAGCTCAACGACACAGCCGAGGGAGATATTGCTAGCACAGGCACGTTAGAAACTGGACAAAACCTATCGCTACTAGGCAATCAACTTCAGCTAGGAGGGAAGCTAGCGGCTGGCGGCGATATCACGCTACAGGCTGAAGAAATTACAAACAACAATGGCTTGCGGGTATCGGCAGCAGGTAGTGTAGTGCTAAGCGACTATGTTGGCGGTGCTCTGAAGGTAGAGACTGGGGGTAGCATTGACACCGAAGATATTACTACGATAGGTCCGAACACGACGCTGAGCGCAGATGGGACGGACTCGGATGAGGACTTGCTATTGAGTGGTCGAGCAGTCGTTTTAAGAACTATAGGCGAGAATGCCGCTCGTTCTGGTATCAACGTTAACAGCATCAACACTTCTAACTCGGAAGGCGGTGACGGCGGTGCGATTATTATCTCCTCAACTTCCGGCGATATCACAACTCAAGGAAGCTTAAACTCATCCTCATATTCCGACTCTGACGATAGTGGGAATGGCGGCGCAATCTCTATCTCTTCAACTTCTGGTGATATCACAACTCAAGGAAGCTTGGATTCGTCATCCGGCTCATCCTTGTTCCAATACGATAGTGGGAGTGGCGGCGCAATCTCTATCTCTTCAACTTCCGGTGATATCATAACCCAAGGAAGCTTAGATTCGTCGTCCGGTTTGTCTTTGGGCCCGTTCTATGGCAATAGCGGAAATGGCGGCGCAATCTCTATCTATTCAACCTCCGGTGATATCACAACCCAAGGAATCTTGGATTCGTCATCCGGCTTGGACGGCGATAGTGAGAATGGCGGCGCAATCTCTATTTCTTCAACTTCTGGCAATATCACAATTCAAAAGATCCACTCATTTTCGCAATCTTCCTATAATGGCGATAGTGGAAATGGCGGCGCAATTCATATTTCTTCAACTTCTGGCAATATCACAATTCAAGAAATCCGCTCATTTTCGTCTTCGCGCTTTGGTGGTAGTGGGAGTGGCGGTGCAATTCGTATCTATTCAACTTCTGGTGATATCACAACTCAAGGAAGCTTGGACTCGTCCTCGTTCTCGTCTTCTGGCAATAGTGGGAGTGGTGGTGCAATTCGTATCTATTCAACTTCTGGTGATATCACAACTCAAGAAAGCTTGAATTCGTCTACTCGCGATAGTGGGAGTGGCGGTGCAATTCGTATCTATTCAACTTCTGGTAATATCACAACCCAAGGAAGCTTGGACTCATCTTCTGGCGATAGTGGGAGTGGTGGTGCAATCTCTATCTCTTCAATTTCTGGTGATATCACAACTCAAGAAAGCTTGAATTCGTCCTCTTCTTTGACCTATGGCGATAGTGGGAATGGTGGCGCAATCTCTATCTCTTCAATTTCTGGAGACGCTATTATTGGAGGAAATATAAATACGTTCTCTTTCTCAGAGAATGGTAATACGCAAACTGGCGGTGATATATCAATCACTTCTCAGCAAGGCAACATTCGCGGGGTCATTCGCGATGACGGCAATCCATCGCTGATCTCCGTATCAGTTACTAAAAATGGACAGCAACAGATAGGCAGAAACATTGAGGGTGGGAATGTAACCCTCAAAGGAACAACTATCTCTAATTTCTTTATACTGACGACTTCCGATTCAGGTTCGTCGGGCAGAGTGATGATTCAGGGTTCTGGCGATCGCTCAACCGTCAGCAATCTGAGCGCCGTAACGTCTGCCCAAGTTGAAATTCCCGATCCGTTCTCTTCAGAAGAAGTAATCAGCTTGAATCTTGAGAACGTTGGACAGTCTGGCAATACCACTATCGAGAGCGAAGGAAACATCACGCTCCGCAACATCGACATTCAAAGTGACGCTAATGGCAACAGTCCGGCTGGAGATGTCACTATCAGTAGCCCTGGTCAGATTACTTTCGATAATACTCAAATCAGCAGTAATGCTAATGCTGACGGGGCTGCAGGAAATATTTCTATTGATGCGGTTCGCTTAATCATGGGGGAAGGCGATCGCCTATCGGCAGCCACTTCAGCCGCAGGAAGAGGCGGTAACATTACCATCGATACAACAGAATCTGTCTTATTAGGAGAAGGGGTACAAACCACTGAGCCAATTATCTCCGTGGAGACTAGCGCCTCAAGCAGACCCGGTAATATCATTATCAACACGCCCAACTTCGTGCTTTCAGAAGCTGCCGAAATTACAGCAACCTCGACCTCAACAGCAACTAACCTTGATGGCGGCGGCAGCATTTTTCTCAATGCTAACCAGATGGAGCTTGCTGGAACGGTAGGCATCTTTGCAGAAACGCAAGGGCAAGCACCCGGTGGTGTTCTAACACTACAGCCCTATCAGGCGAACCTAGGTGTAGATCCATCAGCCAGCCAATCCGGGACTTCTAACCCAGGTATAGAGTCTGGGACTAGCTTTGATCTTAGGCTCACTTCTGATGCACGCATTTCCGCTGCTACTAGAGGGAGGGGCAGTGGTGGCGACTTGCGGTTAATAGCTTCTGATGCGATCGCCATCAGCGGCCCCGGTCGCCTACAGGTAGAAACCGAGAACACGGGACAGGCAGGTAGTATTACCGCAACCGCTCGCTCACTCCGACTAGTGGATGGCGTTACCCTTTCTGCTAGCACTGCGGGTTCAGGCGCAGCAGGAAATGTCAACTTCAATCTCTCCGAGTCGCTTACTATTGACGGCAGCACTGTTGAATCTCTCACTAAAGCTGACTCTGAAGGAGCAGGCGGCAATATCAATATTAGCGGTACTAGCCAAGTCACACTGCTTAATAGTGGTAGCTTTGTCCTAAACTCGAACGGAGCAGGCAGCGGGGGTGACCTCATCCTATCGGCTGATACGCTCACATTAAACAACAGCCAAATCACCGCTACTACCCGCAGCAGCGACGGTGGCGACTTTACCTTCAACCTTACTGACTATCTGTTGCTAAGAGAAGGCAGCTTAATTTCTACTGAAGCTGGTACTGATAGAGCAGGCGGCAATGGCGGCAGCATCACGATCAACATGCCTGATGGCTTCATCATCGCTGTCCCGGATGAAAACAGCGATATTCGAGCTAACGCCTTCCAAGGAGATGGCGGCAATGTCAACATCACCGCCAACAATCTACTAGGCATTGCCTTTCGCCCCGGCCTCAGAGACACTCCCAAAAGTGATATTACCTCTAGCTCTCAGTTTGGCAACAGCGGCACTGTCACCATCAATGAGCTCAATCCAAATACGCTACAGACGGAAGCAGAGCTCCCCGTAGATCCCGTCTCTGCTACTGTCGCGCCCGGCTGCCGAGCACAAGGCTCTCAGTCGGGTAGCTTCGTTATTACCGGACGCGGAGGGGTGCCTTCTAGCCCCGCTGTTCTACTTAGCGCTAGCGCCATCTGGCAAGATCTAGCGCCTTTAGAAGCGTCTCCAAATTTAGGCTCAAATCATAGCGAAGTTGGGCAACTCGTTACTTCTGTCTCCACTGAAGCGCCTGTCGTCGAGGCGCAAAGCTGGCATCGCAGCGCTGACGGCACCATTACATTACTGACTCAACAAGCAGAAAGCCTTAGCCATCTATCGCCGCTAGGGGGGTGCTAATCATCGCCGAACTGCATAGTTCCCAAACGGTTAAATCGTTTCGGGTCAATCTGTCCTATGCGGTGATTGGTTAGAGGCTGCTGGGAATGCGCCCAGTTCTGACAGCTTGCTGATTGGACTCACTGAAAAAGGCAGACCTCACAAGAGATCTGCCTTTCTTTGATTGAAGAGAATCAAACTAGCTTAGAAACTCATCTCAGCGGCTTGCACTTTCTCTACCTGCTTTTTCTTCAGAACTAACAGAATCTGAGAGAGACTGATCGCGACGAGGAAAGCAATCAACCCTTTGATGCGAGTAGGACTTTGCAAGACTAGCTCTTTCTCTGTCTGGCCAAAGCCACCAACGTTAGGATTAGGCGTCAAAGGTGTGCCAACTTCGACTGATTCGCCTTCGCTAACCAGTAGCTGAGCGCCTGCCCCAATTTCATCGGTGACGGTTGAACCATCTTCTGTACTGATAGTTACGCTGTAGCCAAAGCCTGTGTCTTTGATCGAAGCGATAGTGCCTGCTGCCGAAGCGTTGTAGGCCACGTTGTTAGAGGCTTGACCCGTTGGATAAACCTGACCACGGCCACGGTTGCCACCCACAAACACTAGGTTCTTGCCAAAGTGAACATTCTTATCGGTCTTAGGATCAGGGGAAAGTACTGGAAAGACAATCTCTTGATACTGCTCGCCGGGTACAGGCCCGACTAGAACAATGTTGGGCTCTTCTTCGCTGTATGGCATGAAATAGGTACTGCCCACTTCTTCCTTGAGTTCTTCAGGAATGCGATCTTCGGGTGCAACTGTGAAACCTTCGGGCAGCATCAGCACTGCGCCAACGTTCAAACCGCCTTTGCTACCATCGCCCAACACCTGCTGAGCATCTAGGTCGTAGGGCACTTTGACGACTGCTTTAAAGACAGTGTCAGGCAGAACAGACTGAGGGACTTCAAGCACGGTGTTCTTTTCACCGAGGTGGCAGTTGGCACAGACAATCTTGCCAGTTGCCTCACGAGGAGAGTCGTAATTTTCTTGAGCCCAGAAGGGATAGGCCGCAGCAGACTGAGGCAGCGCCCAGCTACTAGAGCACAAAAGGATAAAAGCGGCTAGGAAGATGCCCGTGCTACGAACAGCAGCACCGAGCAAGGTTCTCAGCTTAGAAAAGAATGGAAATGAGGTTTTCATGCGCGCTAGCAAGGTAACAGTTCTATGAATTCTACGAATACGAATGAGGAAAGCTAACAGAAAGATGGGTAAAAAGATTAGTGTGATCGCGCTCAAAAAGCCGTAACTAAACAGCCAGAGTTCAGCACCTAATCAACTAGCTACCACCAAGGCTTGTCGCCAGTACGGAAGTCTGTTTCTTCCCAGTTGGTGAGCACGACATTATCATCTTCGGTAACCTCTGCATGAGCTAGTGCCAAAGACAGCGGCGCTGGGCCTCGAACGACCTTACCAGTCGCATCGTATTGCGAACCATGACAAGGACACATAAACTTACCAGCGTTCTCATTCCAGGGCACAACACAGCCTAAATGAGTACAGATAGAGCTAATACCGTAGCTTTCTAGCCCGCCTTCTTCTTGGACAACTAGATAAGTAGGATCGCCTTTAAGTCCTTGCACTAGCACCTTAGCGCCAGGACCGTTTTCTTCTAAAAAAGCAGCCGCTTTGACATCGTTACCCAAGGCATCTTTGGCCGTCACACCGCCGCCGCCACCGCCGCTGCTAGGCGGAATGAAATACTTAATGATTGGATATGCAGCGCCTAATGCAGTACCCGTGATGGTACCGAATGTCAGCAGATTCATAAATTGGCGACGCCCTAAATCAGGAACATCAGGATTGCCAGAAGCTTGGGTCATAGGTCAGCTATCTAAACGCTACATGAATAAAATGAGTTGAGAAAAGAATATGCACAAACCTGCATTCAGAACAGAAAGGAACTCACTGTGTGATCGAGGCGACATATCTAAACTTTAATTACAAGCTTTCTGCGCTGATAAATGAGCCTGTCCAATAACTTTCGTTGCGGCAGAAACCCTTTGTCACAGAAGATTGCGGTTCTTCTTAACATTATTACATCGTTCAGAGCCAGCACTGATTGTGTGAATAAATGTAAACTAAATGAAGCAGCGATCGCACTAGCCTCCGTGGCAACTACTATCTTTGGTAACCAAGACACCTCACCATGACTGGATTAGACCTGCATGAACTGCTCATAGAGAAATGGGGCTATTCTTACGACGTTCAGCTTAGAAGGTTGCCGCGTAAGGTTTTCTTCCAGGTAATGTGGCGCTATCTAGAGCAAGCCTCCTTTCCGATGAGCGAGGAGGACTACTTTGCTCACTTAGAAGAAGTTGTCGCCTATCTGAATGCTTGGGGTGCGACAGAGCAGATTCGAGCTTTTATCGAACAAACCAATGAGCGACCCAGACTAGGCAAAGCAGTCAGTATTCCGGTAGATCTAGGCTCACGGGCGTCTGAGTGGCTGCTGGAATAGTAGCGATAAAAGAAGAAAATTCAAAACCTGTGAAGAAACTACTCGCAGCTACGGAGTTATTGGTAGTCTCAAATACAATAAGTCGCGGCTTATAGAAGCGGCTTACTACTATAATACAATCGTTAAAAATTGGTTAAGGCTATAGCATTAGCGTGTGTTCCTCTCATGCTCCCGGCATCAGACAATACTGGGAAAATAGGCAGTTTTCCCTTCGGTTTTTCCTTCGTGTAAGATTGCGTATCTTACCTATGTCTTTACCCTCATAAAAACAATCAACCAGCCAGTAGCCAAATTACCATTAGCTATCTGGTTTAATTTTTTTGTGCATCTCCATCCTGACTTTCTAGCTACTTCTAGCGGGCTACTGCTAACGCTAGTGAGCTACCGCTAACTACTGAGGAATTGGTTTTGGCCGGATGCTACTGTTCTTTGTAACTATCTCTACTACCACGTTTTGAGGGCCTGCTGCTGTGATTCGCTCTGCAACTCTGCCAGTCAAGGCAATGCTTCCCCGCATTGAGACGAACAACCGACTGAAGCTTTTTTCGGGCTCATCGAACCGTACACTTTCGATGGAAGTAGCGCGCTATTTAGGCATGGACTTAGGTCCTATGGTGCGAAAGCGCTTTGCCGATGGCGAACTCTACGTTCAAATCCAAGAATCTATTCGAGGCTGCGATGTCTACCTAATTCAGCCGACCTGCCATCCGGTCAATGACAATCTGATGGAGCTGCTGATTATGATCGATGCCTGTCGCCGGGCCTCGGCTAGACAAATCACAGCGGTCATTCCTTACTATGGCTATGCGCGAGCCGATCGTAAAACGGCTGGGCGCGAATCGATTACGGCCAAATTAGTCGCCAACTTAATTACCCAAGCGGGCGCGAACCGGGTTTTAGCCGTTGACCTTCACTCCGCCCAGATCCAGGGCTACTTTGATATTCCCTGCGACCACGCCTATGGCTCAGCCGTATTAACTGAATACTTAGCCAGTAAAAATATTGAAGATCTCGTCGTCGTCTCGCCCGACGTCGGTGGGGTGGCGCGCGCTAGGCACTTTGCCAAGATGCTAGACGATGCGCCGCTGGCCATTATTGACAAAAGGCGACAGGCGCATAATGTTGCTGAGGTGATGAACTTAATCGGTGACGTTGAAGGGAAAACGGCGGTGCTAGTCGATGACATGATCGATACGGCAGGCACGATTTGCGAAGGGGCTAGGGTGCTGCGTGAGAAAGGGGCTAAACATGTGTATGCCTGTGCCACACATGCGGTATTTTCTCCGCCGGCGATAGAGCGGCTGTCTCAAGGGCTGTTTGAAGAAGTGATCGTGACCAACTCGATTCCAGTTGCACCGGACCGTCAGTTCGATCAGCTAACGATGCTCTCAGTTGCGAATATGCTAGGCGAGACGATCTGGCGAATCCATGAAGAGAGTTCGGTGAGCAGCATGTTTAGAGGCTAGGCAAACCCGGAGCCTGCCTACTTCAGACTGTTAAAATCGAAGGATATGCAAAAAGTCAGAAGAGTGGGTAGCGATGGCACTTCTTGAGATCAGCGTCGAGCAAATTTTAGACCTAATCCAACAACTGCCGATAGAGAGTCAGCAGAGCATTGTTGAGAAACTACATCAGCAGCTAGCTGAAAAGCTACCGATCTTGGAGATAGATGAAGAATCTAAAGTTTGGCTCGAAGCGGATTTAGCTGGCGAGCTACCAGGATACGATTGGGGACCGGAAGGGATTCCCCAGGGAATTCCTGTAAAGTTCGACTCCGAGCGCGGTGTTGCTTATATAGAGGTTGACCCTCTTGAAGAGTAACCTGAAAAGAGGCGATATTGTTCTTGCCTCTTTTCCGACTCAAGTGCCACCTATGCACGAGCAGCAGGGTATCCGCCCAGCGATTATTGTTGCCGTTCCACCAGGCAGAGTACGATATCCACTGATTGTTGTCGTACCCCTCACAACCCAGATGGGAACTTGGACTGCTGCGAACCCCTCTATTTATCCAATTTTCCAGAAGGGAACAGGCAATCTAACAAAAACGTCGGTTGCGCTACTCGATCAAGTTCGTAGTATTGACGTGCCTCGTGTGAGGAGGTTGATAGGAAGGCTGAATGTACGAGATTACAGCGCGATCGCAGTCGGCATTACTCAGCTTATTTCACAACCGACCTGAAGAAGGATTCACTAATACCGGTGCAGATAGCCCAGTTTTTGCTCATGAAGCTGTGAATTCGGAAGACATGTTTAGTTTAATACTCGCCTAGCGGACTATGCAGCGATAGGCTTGATTTTTGCGTAGTCTGCTTCATCGATTTGGCTAAGCTCCCAGTTGATTTGCAGCGTTAGCTAAAACTGGGGACTTGCACCAAGCGATCGCGATAGCTTCATTGCCATTGACGCACTCAGCCATCGCTTACCTCGACATATCTCGTTAACCGTTTTTGGTAATACGCCAATATGTTTAGCCAGATCTGTTTGTGACAAATCAAGCTCATCTAGTTCGTCTTTAGTACTTCACCCGGATGTATTGGCGTCATGTACTGCGTAGTCACTTTAATCAACCTCTCCAGCTAGCTATGATAGTCAACAATTTCGACATCGAACACGTTCTCTTCTATCCCGGATAGTGAAATAGATTGTGTGTTTTACAAAAACAAAAGAAGGGGATTGCGATCTTTAGTGCGATCGCAATCCCCTTTCTCTTTTAATCGATTAAAGAACCGATATCTTCACCGAGTATCCGAAAATCAGACCTAACGTCTAGAGCGACGCTTGCGCTGACGTTGACGAGCTAACGCTTTACGCTTGTGCTTTTCGGGAGGTGTCTCAAAATAGCGGTTTTTCTTGATGTCTTGAAAAATGCCTGCTCGCACTACCTTGCGCTTAAAGCGTCGTAGGGCGGCTTCGAGATTTTCGTCTTGTCCGAGGACAACTTGAGCCATGTATCAATTCACCTCCTTTTAGGGTTTTGCTCATGAAGAACCAGTCTACCGCAGAAGTAGGCAAGCGATCACCGGTATTTTCAACCTCTGTGATTACTGCCTGCGAATAGAGTCTGGGGATAGAGTCGTAGAGCTAGCTCCAGCCGCCGCCAGAAGAGCGGTTGCGTGGCTCGCGCGGTTTAGCTTTATTGACTCTTAGCTCACGGCCCATCCATTCAGCGCCATCTAGCGCCTCGATCGCTTTTTCTTCGGTGGCATCTTCTTCCATTTCAACAAAGGCAAAGCCACGAGGCCGCCCCGTTTCGCGATCGGTAGGAAGGGTAATGCGTTTGACGGTGCCATATTC
>NZ_JADEXO010000105.1 GCF_015207105.1 cf. Phormidesmis sp. LEGE 11477 | reverse complement strand
AGCGGAGGTCGGGGTGGGTTTAGTAACGTAAGCCGCCAACCAATCGACGCTAAATAAATGCTCTCTCGAAGGAGAGGGAGCTTGAAGTCCTTCTCCCCTAGGGAGAAAGATTTAGGCTGAGAGCCTGCGGTAAAACTTGAAATCAGACAGGTTATTAAATTCTCGTTCCTAAGCTGGGAAGATTTCAAAGTAAAGATTGATTTAGCTGCTGAACGACTTATTATTGCCGAGCGGAAAGAAGAAAAGATTGCTGTTGAAGTGAAAAGCTTTATCAGTGCGTCTCCGGTTAGCGACTTCCATGTAGCTTTGGGTCAATTCTTGAACTACAGAATGATGCTAGAAATTGAAGAGCCAGATCGAAAACTTTACTTGGCTGTTCCCCTAGAGATTCACGCAACTTTTTTTCAAGGCTCATTCATGAAAGCTGCCGTAAAACGGCACAGCCTAAAGATAATTGTGTATGAACCCACAGTAGAGGAGATAGTTCAATGGATAAATTAGACACTTACCGTCAAGCCATTCAGACACTGCTAGAGCAGCACAGCGAATCAAAAAAGCCTGATGAAGACATTGAAGAGCAACTTTTCTTTGATACGACCCGCGACCACTATCAGCTTATGCGAGTAGGTTGGAACCATCTAAAACGCACGTATCACACAATCCTCCACTTCGATATCAAAGACGGCAAGATCTGGCTACAGCAAAACACTACCGACAGTGATGTAGGCCAAGAACTAGTCGAGATGGGCGTTCCAAAAGAAGACATCGTTCTAGGACTGCATCCTGCCTACAAAAGACCTTACACCGGCTACGGTGTCGCCTAGTGAATCCGAACTAGCCAATCAAATTCGCAAGTGATGTTACGAAAGCTAAGGTTTCGCCTGTCTTTACCGTGATAATGGGCAGGTTGCTTTCGCCGATGTTGCCTATCAATGACCGATCTTCCTCCAGATAATCAAAAGCTATACGAAGGCAAAGCCAAGATCGTTTACGAAACTGATAATCCAGAGATCTTGATTACCTATTTCAAAGATGACGCCACTGCGTTTAATGCTCAGAAAAAAGGGCAAATTGCCAACAAAGGCATCGTCAACTGCAAAGTGACTGCTCACCTCTACGCTTTGCTAGAAAAACAGGGAATGGCTACGCATCTAATCGCTCAGACTAGCGATCGCACGCTTGAAGTCAAGCGCGTAGACATTGTGCCGCTAGAAGTTGTCGTCCGTAATATCGCGGCAGGCAGTCTTTGCAAGCAGACCGGCCTAGCGCTAGGTACTCCGCTATCGCCGCCGCTGGTTGAGTTCTATTACAAAAATGACGATCTAGGCGATCCTCTGCTGACGCGCGATCGCATTGCCGCCATGCATATCACTTCATCTAGCCAGCTCGATCGGCTAGTAGACAAAGCAAAAACCGTCAACACTGTCTTGACTGACTTCTTTGCTACCTGCGATATCACTTTGGTTGACTTCAAGCTCGAATTCGGCACCGACGCTGAGGGCAGCCTACTACTCGCTGACGAGATCAGCCCAGATACCTGCCGCCTGTGGGACACAGCCGAATCCGATCAAAGCAAGCGAGTGATGGACAAAGACCGCTTCCGCCAAGATCTGGGCAGCGTCGCTGAAAGCTACCAAACAGTTCTTAAAAGAATCCAGTCCCAGCTAGAATCTGATCCCAGCTAAGGATCAAGATTCAATCACCTGATAATTCTCTGCTGGCTATCCTACTCTACCTACCGGGAATGCTCTAGGCGGACGAGAAAAGCAAAGCTCTACAACTCCACTCAGGTCTCAGTTTGAGAGCTATTTCGAGCGCTAGCTAGCGCTCGGTGCCAGTTACTGCGGCTAGCTGAGTGAGATCGAAGTCACCACCTCTTCTTCTGTCACAGCAAAATAAATTCCCGTGCTTGACGACAGTGTAATATCGTCGGACATTGATTAATCAGGGCAAACAACCCTGAGCCTGTCAGCGTATTTTTCGTGTCGGCAGGGTGTGAGGAATGAACATCT
Source organism: cf. Phormidesmis sp. LEGE 11477 (assembly GCF_015207105.1). Taxonomy (GTDB): domain Bacteria; phylum Cyanobacteriota; class Cyanobacteriia; order Phormidesmidales; family Phormidesmidaceae; genus Phormidesmis. The sequence goes on along the minus strand of NZ_JADEXO010000105.1, from coordinate 20,805 downwards.
TATTTGGATTCACTGGTTATGCGCGTCTCCCCAGCTCTTTTAGCCTGTTTTAGTTTGGTAGCGATCACGAGTCTCCCAGGTCGTGCTAATGCTTCTATCCAGGCTGTTGAAGGCGCAACAGCGGAGCCTCTCGCATTGAGCAACGCCCAGCCTCGAACTACCCAGCCTCTCTCACAGCTATCTACCTTACAGCCAGCATCCAAGCAGCTAGAATCGCCAGCGCCGATCAACGACCCTTTACCAGATGCCGATCAGCCAACGCCGACTGAACCCCTGATCATTCTCGATGAAGACGGCGTTGAGATCGAAGATATTAACGTTGACGACGCTGCCGCCGAAGCCGCTGAAGAAGCCGCCGAGGAAAGCGCCGAAGAAACCACCGAAGAGACCGTCGAAGAAACTGTCGATGAAGCAATTGAAGAGGCTACCGACAGCCCGCCGATAGAATCGGCCCCTGATCAAAGCGGGCAGACGTCTCCATCATTAGAAGATCTGCTCGAAGGAACGACAGAAGGAACGCCTGAAGAAGCGGAAGAAGTTCCTGCAGGAACGCCTGAGGAGCTACCAGAAGGCACACCCGAAGAAGTCCCTGAAGGAACGACAGAAGGAGCCCCAGAAGGAACGACAGAAGAGACACCAGAAGAAACTGCTGAGGAAGAAACGCGCGTCCTCGTAGCCGAAGTAGACGTCATCTCTTCTAATCCCCAGCGGCCCCTGAGTACTGAACTTATCAACGAAGTCTACGATGCAGTGGATACCGTACCTGGTCGGACGACTACTCGCAGCCAGCTTCAAGAAGACATCAACAGCATCTTCTCTACTGGCTTCTTTTCCAACGTACAGGCCGACCCAGAAGACACTCCCTTAGGCGTGAAAGTCACTTTTGCCGTAGAACCCAACCCCGTTTTGACTGAGGTGGATATTCGCAATCGGATCGTGCTGCCAGATGAGGCCGTCGACGATATTTTCAGAGATCAGTACGGCCAAATCCTCAACCTTAGAGATCTACAGAACGGTATTCTCGATCTGAACGACTGGTATCAAGACAATGGTTATGTCCTTGCTCAAGTTACCGCTTCGCCCCAGATTTCCGAGCAGGGCGTGGTTACCTTAATCGTTGCAGAAGGCGAGATTGAAGAGATCGCTGTTCGCTATATCACTGCCGATGGTGAGATCACAGACGAAGACGGTGATCCCGTTGACGGTAAGACTAGAGATTTTATTATCACTCGCGAATTTGAATCAGAGCCAGGCGACGTTTTCCAAGAAGAAGCTATCCAACGGGACGTGGCTCAGGTATTTGGACTTGGCATTTTTGAAGATATCCGACTGTCGCTAGATCCAGGTGACGAAGACCCTAGAAAAGTCAAAGTCGTCGTCAACGTCGCCGAGCGTGATACTGGCTCTATCGGCGCTTCTCTTGGCTTTAACCTACGCGGCGATCTGTTTGGTCAAGTGAGCTACAACGAAGATAACTTTGGCGGCAATAACCAAAAGCTGCGAACCGAAGGTAGAGTTACCACGCGAGGCGACTTTCTCTTTGACGTCGCCTTTACCGATCCTTGGATTGCAGGCGATCCTTACAGAACCTCCTACACAGCATCGCTGTTCAACCGTCGGGCTACATCGCTTATCTTCGACAATGGTCCCATCGATGTCGATTTGCCCAACGGAGATACGCCTAGGCTCAATCGACTCGGTACGGGCATTAGCTTTAGTCGCCCGCTAGACAACGGCCTATCTCTATCATTGGGGGGGCAGTACGAGCGCGTGGCGCTTCTAGATAGCGATGGTGATGTTTTTGCCGAAGACGAGCTCGGCAACGATCTAACCGCGAGTGGCACCGGTCGTGATGATCTATTCACGCTACAGTTTGGGGCGGTGCTAGATCGTCGTAACAATCCTGGATTACCTACGAGCGGCAACCTTTTTAGAGTAGGCACAGAGCAATCCGTTCCCCTCGGTAGCGGCAGCATCTTTTTTAATAAAATCAGGGGCAGCTACAGCCAGTACGTTCCGATCAGGTTTTTGGGTGGCGACAGTGGCCGCGAAACCATTGCATTCAATGTTCAAGGTGGCTTAGCGGTAGGAGACTTGCCGCCCTATGAGCAGTTTCCACTCGGTGGCGGTAACTCGGTACGCGGCTTTGAAGAAGGCGGGGTGGGTTCTGGTAATGCATTCTTGCTAGGCACAGCAGAATATCGCTTCCCACTGTTTAGCGAATTTTTGAACGGTGCTCTGTTTGCTGACTATGGCACAGACTTAGGCTCAGGTAGAGGCGATAGCGACCCGGCGGCTGTACGAGGCAAGCCTGGGAGCGGCTTTGGCTATGGCGCTGGGGTGCGAGTGCAAACGCCATTAGGAGCTTTGCGTTTGGACTATGGTATAGGCAGTGAGGGCGATAGTCGCTTTCACTTTGGCTTCGGAGAACGTTTCTAATGTTGGGCCATCTCATTTTGGGCCAGACATGACGTTGCGCTAGGCATAGCAAAGTCGGAGCGTCTTGATGGCTTTGTGTGGCAGATCACTTTGCTCTTTGTGTGCCAATTTGTGTGCCAAGTGTTTCATTCTCAGAGAATGGATGATGCAGTAGGTAGAGCAGTATGGTGAATGCGATAAAAACGCCTGATAGCAGCTATCGAGGACAGAATCAATGCCCCGTACAGACGTGCCCACTACAGAAACTCAAAACGTCAAAGATCAGGAGCTAGCGACTCAAAACTTGCAAGAAACCCAACGCTCGAAGCAACAAACTTTGAGTTCATCCGTTTCTGTAAACGGGGTGGGACTGCATCTCGGTCAGCCAACTACCGTTGAGCTATTGCCCGCAGAACCGAACGCTGGACGCTATTTCATCAGAACCGATCTAGCAGAAGCTGTGCCAGTCGCGGCAACGGTCGGCAATGTAGTGAAAACTCAGCTTTCTACGGAGCTAGGCATTAGCAGCAGCACCGTTCGTACGGTTGAGCATCTACTCTCGGCCCTGATTGCGCTAGAAATTGATAATGTTCGAATAGAGATAGATGGCCCCGAGCTGCCTTTACTAGACGGATCGGCAAAGGAGTGGGTAAGTGCGATCGCATCGATTCCCATTCAGATCCAATCGGCCCAAAGGCAAGTGCGATCGCCACTGAGCCAGCCGATCTCTGTCCAATCAAAAGACGCCTGGGTGGCTGCCTTCCCCAGTGATGAGCTGCGCTTTAGCTACGGCATCGACTTTGGGCTGGCCGCTATTGGCAACCAGTGGCATAGCTGGAACGTTAGCACCGGAGACTTTGCTAGTGATATTGCCCCAGCTCGCACCTTCGGCCTAGCCCATCAGATCGACTACTTGCGTCAGCAAGGTCTGATAAAAGGCGGCACCCTAGACAACGCCCTAGTCTGTGGTGAAGCGGGCTGGCTAAATCCACCGCTGCGGTTTGAAAACGAGCCGGCTCGTCACAAACTGCTAGATTTAATTGGAGATTTGAGCCTCTTAGGAGATATTCCGACGGCTCACTATGTAGCCTATAAAGCTAGCCACAGCCTGCATATAAAACTCGCCCGACAGATCGACGAACGGCACCCGCTGTAGCGCTAGGCACCGTCTAATGGCAGAATCGTTGAGGGCTTTAACAAGCTTCACCCTATTTTCAGCTTTTGTCGCACGATTTCTGATGCCTTATGCCAACTAGTGCTCCTGCTTCCACTTCAGCCACATCCTCAGCTCCCGCTACAGTGAGTAATAAAGACGACGCTTCAAACGAAGCTAATAACGCGAGCAACGACGCGAACAACGACGTCAACAATGAAAAAAAGACCTTTATTCTAGAAGAGATTCAGCAGCTATTACCCCACCGTTACCCGTTTGCTCTAATTGATCGCATCATTGACTACACGCCCGGTGAAAGCGCCGTCGGTCTCAAGAACGTCACCTTCAACGAGCCTCATTTCCAAGGGCATTTCCCCAATCGTCCACTGATGCCTGGCGTGCTGATCGTCGAAGCCATGGCTCAAGTTGGCGGTATTGTCCTTAGCCAAATGCCGGGCGTAGACGATCGCCTCTGTGTCTTTGCTGGGATTGATAAAGTCAAGTTCCGTCGTCCCGTCGTTCCTGGCGATCAGCTGATTATTACTACCACCTTAATCGCGCTAAAGGCGAAGCGATTTGGCAAAATGAAGTCAGTCGCCGAAGTAGACGGTCAGCTCGCTTGTGAAGGCACGTTGATGTTTTCGATACTCGATTGAGCTTAGGTTTGCTCTTTTCTTGAATTTCTCTACGTGCTGAATTTCTCTATGTGCTCTACTCGTTTGGTGGCTTTGCTGGAGGCATGGCTTTGATGGCTACTCTGATTCATCCGACTGCGGTTATTCACCCTGGTGCTCAGATCCATGCCAGCGTCAGCGTTGGTCCTTATGCCGTCATTGGAGAAAAAGTCTCGGTTGGAGCGCACAGCGTGATCGGTGCCCATGCCGTGATTGAAGGCTATACCAAAATAGGCGATCGCAACCGCATCTTTCCTCACGCTGCCATCGGTCTAGAGCCACAGGATCTAAAGTATGACGGCTCGATCAGCCTAGTCGACATTGGCGATGATAATGCCATTCGCGAGTGCGTCACGATCAACCGCCCTACCCGCCTGGGCGAAGTGACTCGGCTAGGTAACCACAACCTGGTGATGGCCTATGCCCATATCGCCCACAACTGCGAGCTATGCGATCACGTCATTATTGCCAACTCAGTCGCTCTAGCGGGTCACGTCAAAATCGAATCTCACGCGCGTATTAGCGGACTGGTGGGCATTCATCAGTTTGTGCAGATTGGCCGCTACGCCATGATCGGTGGCATGAGTCGCATAGAAAGAGACGTACCGCCCTACACCATGGTCGAAGGCAACCCATCGCGAGTACGTGGACTAAACCAGGTTTTGCTACAGCGCTCTGGCATTGCCGCCGAAGCCGATGGGCAGACGTACAAAGGACTGATTCAAGCTTTTCGCATTTTGTATCGCTCAGGGCTGACGCTGGCAGAAGCGATCAGTAAATTAGAAACGCTTTGCGACAACGAGCGCGTCCGGCACCTATACGAATTTTTGCAAGCCTCAGTGAATGACGAGGGCAGGCGTGGGCCTGTGCCAGGCCGGAAACGTTAGCTCAAAAATGTTAGCTCGAAAGCGCTAGGACGAAAACTATTTAGCTCAAGAACGTCAACCATCGGAATTGCAAGCATTGACAGTCAGCAGCCCTCAGCAAAATCGCAAAAAAATATTCATTCACACTGGAGAAGTCTCAGGCGATCTGCAAGGCGGTTTACTGGTCAAGGCGCTATACCGACAGGCCGAAAAGCGAGGAATCGCTATAGAGATTGCTGGCGTAGGCGGACATCAGATGCAAGCCGCTGGTACGAATATCTTGATCAACACGCTGAAGCTAAGCGCGATTGGCCTGTTAGAAGCCTTGCCCTACTATCTTCAAGGGCGCGGACTGCAAAAGCAGGTAGAACAGTATCTGCTGAGGCAGCCACCCGATTTAATGGTGCTACTAGACTACAAAGGGCCGAATTTGGCAGTCGGCAAGTTTGTTCGCAGGCGGCTGCCTGATGTTTCGATGGTCTACTACATTGCGCCACAAGAGTGGGTTTTTGCCACACCTAGCACCCAAGCCATCGTCAATGTCTGTGACAAGCTGCTGGCAATTTTTCCAGAAGAGGCGACGTACTATCAGCAAGCCGGGGCAAACGTTAAGTGGGTGGGCCATCCGCTGGTGGATATTCTAGCTGAGCCGCTCACCAAAGCCGAGGCTCGCTCGGCGTTGAGCATTGCAAAAGAGGCCAAAGTGGTGACGCTGCTACCCGCTTCTCGCCAACAGGAGCTGCGCTATATCATGCCTGCTATGTTTGAAGCCGCAGGGCGTATTCAGCAGCAGGAGCCAGCGGTGAGCTTTCTAGTGCCCGTATCGCTGCCAGACTTTAGAGATGAGATAGCACTAGCCGCTAAAAGCTACGGTCTAAATGCTCGTCTAGTCGATAAAGCTGACGGCCAGCAGGCGATCGCCGCCGCCGATGTGGTCATCAACAAATCTGGCACCGCTAACCTAGAAGTGGCGCTGTTGAACGTGCCTCAAATTGTGATGTATCGCCTGAGCAATCTGACTGCCTTGGTCGCTAAATACGTCGTTCGCTTCACTGGGGACTATGTTTCGCCAGTGAACCTGATGGAAAATCAGCCGATTGTGCCAGAATTTTTGCAGTGGGCAGCGACCCCAGCAGCGATCGCAGATGCTGCCTTAGCGCTGCTGCTAGATGAAGAGAAACGACAGGAAATGATCGCCAGCTACGCTCAGATGAAGCGAGCGATGGGCGCACCGGGCGTGTGCGATCGCGCCGCCAACGAAATTTTGGATATGCTGTCATAGCTGCGATGAAGCGCGCGCCGCGATGAACTACACTAGGTCAGAAAATATGACTTCAGTGAAAAACCGTAGCCTGGCGCACAAAACCGCCATACTGGCTCGGTAGGCCAGTTCAGTAGGCCAGTTCAGTAGGCCAGTTCGGGAAGCTGAAGCGAAACGGTGTAGGAGGCGAGTGTGGAATTCTCGGAATTGTTTAGGCAGGGCGGCATTGCCATGTGGCCCCTGCTCTTTTTATCTATCTTGGCGCTAGGCACCATCATGGAGCGGATCTGGTTTTGGTCTAGAATCTTGACCCGTGAAAGAGAAATCGCTGGCCGCGTTTTAGAATCGGCCCGCAGAGAATGGAGTAATGCAACGCAGCTAGCTCAGGCCGCTAGTCGCCTGCCGATGGGCCGATTCCTATTCGCCGCGCTCAAGCTCAAAGACCCAGCCCCAGAAGTCTTTAAGCTAGCGCTAGAAACCTCTGCGAATGAAGAACTTGCCAGCATGCGCCGAGGCGAAAAAGTCCTTGAAGCCGTAATTGCGATCGCGCCCTTGCTGGGTCTATTAGGCACCGTCGTCGGTCTGATCAACTCTTTGGGCTCTATCGATCTAAACGCGCTAGGCGTGGGTGATGCCACCGCAGGCACTGCCCTCGGCATCAGCGAAGCGCTGATTAGCACAGCGGCAGGACTGATCATCGCCATCATTAGCCTGGCTTTCTATCGGCTATTTCAAGGCTTTGTCTTTGGTCAGGCCAAAGTCTTTCAGCTCTCTGGCAACGAACTAGAGCTGCTCTACCGACAAGCCTGGGCCTATACCGATGGCCGACCTAGTTCCCTGACTGAAAACCTATCTGGCATGCCGCCCTCACCCACCGTTGATCTGCCAGAACCTCCCCCTTCGGAAACAACGCCGCCGCCGACGTTCTAGCTCCTCTACCCCTCCAACAAAGCTCACTCTATACAAGCGCTATGAAAGTTGACTTTAATAATCGCGAGTCAGATGTACAGATCAATATCTTGCCGATGATCGATGTGATCTTTTGCATCCTCACCTTTTTTATTCTGGCCGCCGTGGGTTTGACCCGGCAGCAGGTGATTGACTTGGCGCTTCCTTCAGTTGACAATAGCGTACCGCTCGTAGGCACTAGCAGCGATCGCCTCTATGTCAGCATTGACAGCATTGGTCAGATCTATATCGACACGACGCCTGTCCAGCTTCAAGATCTGTACAGCCGCCTACTAGAGCATCAAAGAACAGCCCCAACTGGCACTATCGTTCTCTATGCTTCTAGCAGCGCTCGCTACGAATCTGTCATCAAAGTGCTCGATCTGCTACGGTCTGTGGGCGGCGATCGCGTTGCCTTAGCCACCTTGCCCAACAATGCCTCTCTCGATCCCACCCAAGGAAGAGATCCCAACAATCCCTTAGGCGTACCTACCCCACAGACGCCTACCGATAATCCAGAACAGCCCCTTGACGCCGCACCCAACGTCCCTGGCATCGGCGACGACATCCAAATCATCCCCAACCCCACTGCTCCGCAGCCTGGCGGCGGCCTGCCACCGATCACGCCAAATCCTTCTATCCCCTCTAGTCCCTAAAAATCGCTAAAAGCGCCTGGGTAATAGAGAGACAACCTCAATCCACTCTTCCATTCATCATTCATCATTCATCCGCCCCTCCATGAAGCACACGCTCTCTGTTTTAGTCGAAGACGAATCAGGTGTTCTGACTCGCATTGCTGGTTTGTTTGCCCGACGCGGTTTTAACATCGAGAGCTTGGCAGTAGGGCCCGCCGAAGAAGCGGGCATCTCTCGAATTACGATGGTTGTACCCGGCGACGATCTGGTTATCGAGCAGCTGACTAAACAGCTATACAAGCTGATCAACGTGCTGAAAGTGCAAGATATTACAGAGACGCCCAGCGTTGAGCGAGAGCTGATGCTGATAAAGGTGAATGCGACTAGTGAGAATCGAGCGGAAGTCGTTGGCCTAGCGCAGATATTCAGAGCGCGGGTGGTGGATGTTTCTACAGAATCAGTCACTCTAGAAGTTGTAGGCGATCCCGGTAAGCTAGTGGCGATTGAGCAAATGCTAAAACCCTTTGGCATTCAAGAGATTGCCCGGACGGGTAAGATTGCCCTGGTCCGAGAATCTGGCGTGAATACAGAATATTTGAAGTCGCTAGAAAGTAAGGTCTAAACCGCAAGAGGTCTAAACTACCAAAGGTCTAAAACCCAAAAGTAGAACAGTATGGAACAACAGATAGGCTAATCGCAGCTATGCTTCAAATATCCACGCAGACGATTCGAGCGGCAGAGCCGAAGCAGGTAATGGCTGAAATCGCGGATCGCCAAGCGGCTTTGATCAGGTTTGTTGATCCGCAAGGGCTACCATTTAGCTGGATGCAAATTGCTGAGGCTTTGAATACCCAGGCCAGTTTCCGAACGCTGTGGAATCAGACCTGGGCCTCGCTTGATTTTGATTTTGAATGGAAGCCGGTGCCTATTCATCCCTATACGGCGCAGAGCCATCCTTTTTTTGCGATCGCCTTCCCAGCCACTTTTCGCCCAGCCGATTCTACAGACTTTGCGCCCCATCTACAGTCACTTTCGCCGACCGAGCTGACAGCCACCTTTTCAAATTTCTCCGGCGATGCTCAGCTACTTGTGCCCAAGCCGACTGGCGACTATGGCCACATTGCTGCCTTCTGTAGAACCGCAGAGCCAGCTTTGCAGCAGACACTTTGGCGACAAGTCGGCCAGATGTGCAAGGCGGCGATCGCCCAGCAGGACTCGATCTGGTGTAACACGCACGGTCACGGCGTGCCCTGGCTACACGTTCGTTTTGATAGCCGGTTGAAATATGCGGCCTTTCCCCCTAGAGGCAGCATCAGCGCCAACAGTCAGGCCGTCTGGTATCAACAGATTTATCAGCCTGTCTTAGGCATCGCGGCGGAGGATGGCGCGTGAGCAAAGCTGTCAGCGCTTGGCGAAGGTTCCGGCGCGATCGCCCCGCAGTGATTGGCGCAGGCGTTCTGTTGTTTTTTGTTCTGGCGGTGGCGGTCGGGCCACTACTATATTCGGCTTCGTATAGTGAAATTGATTTTACCAGAGCCACTAGCGCCCCTGGCTGGCAGCATCCTTTGGGCACAAACGATCTGGGTCAAGATCAGCTAGCCCGGCTGCTGTGGGGCGGGCGAGTGAGCGTTGCTGTAGGGGCCACAGCGATGCTGGTGTCGATTTCGATCGGCACTTTGGTGGGTACGGTTGCTGGCTTTTGCGGCGGGATTGTTGACAGTATTTTGATGCGATTAACCGATCTGTTCTTATCGCTGCCGCAGCTGCCGTTGCTGCTGTTGATTATCTATCTGTTTCGCGAGCCTATGCGTCATCTGGTGGGGCCAGAAGCAGGTATTTTTGTCTTGATCATCCTGGTGATTGGCGGACTGACCTGGATGTCTACGGCGAGGCTAGTTCGCGCCGGATTTCTAACGGTGAAAGAACAGACATTTGTACAAGCAGCGCGATCGCTTGGGGCACATCCTACAGGCATCGTCTGGCGACATATTTTGCCCAACGTGATTGGCCCGGTGATTGTCGCGGCCACCCTCGGCGTGGGCAATGCCATCATTACCGAGTCGACTTTAAGCTTTTTAGGAATTGGCTTTCCCCCCGATGTGCCCACCTGGGGACGAATGCTCTTCGACGCTCAAAACTATGTAGCTAGCGCGCCTTATCTAGTGATTGCACCCGGTCTAGCAATCTTTCTCACTGTGCTCAGCGTGAATTACTTGGGCGATGGTTTGAGAGACGCTTTGGATGTGCGATCGCGTTGATTTAGGAAAATGCGAATCAATAACCTTCCTGAGTAGCACAGATTGCCTACCCACCCCGACCGCCGCTACGCTCTGGCCACCGCTGTCTTGGTGGACATTCCCTAGCGCCGCAAAGCGACGCGGGCTGCCACCGCTGTCTTGGTGGACATTCCCTAGCGCCGCAAAGCGACGCGGGCTGCCACCGCTGTCTTGGTGGACATTCCCTAGCGCCGCAAAGCGACGCGGGCTTCCACCGCTCCGCCGGAGGGGAAATTGCCTATGTATAAGGAATACGGGACTTGGTTCCCTAGGGGAACCGTAAGGGAGGGGTTTTCGGTCTGTATGCTACGTGCAGATACCAGAAAGAGCATCCGGTATGTTATTTAGCCGCAACTCCCTTAGCTCGCTGATTTGACTGGTCGATCTAGCCAAAGGTGAATCGCTCTACATACATATTGTTCTAGTTATTAGACCCCTTTCACTATATTTTCAGCCAACATGCTTTTGAAGAATCGCCGCAAGCCCTGGTACGGCGGCGACTACGTCTGACTTCACTGACTTTCTCAAACGATTGTATGTGGTGCTGATAACACCCTGTCCAGCTCTAGCAATGCGATCGTCGGTAGCGGCTAAAATCGCATCGGCAGTGCGATCGCGATGCTCACTCATGTACGCCACCGGGTCGCCCGCCTGCTTTCCTTCCGCCCAAATCGGATCGAGGTTGGCAAATGTTTCTGGCATTAGCCGCGTCAGCGCCCCTGGAATGTAGTCAGCGCTAATGCCTTTAACTACTTTGTAAGCGGTTTTGAGTGCCATACCAGAAAGCCCACCTTTAGCCGAAACTTGCTGGTCAATTAGCTGAGTACAATCGGCTGCGATCGCCGAGCGGGTCGCCTTGTCCTGGGTTTTCTGAATCAGTTCCATATTTATCGCTCCAGATCAATTTACTCAACGGCTCACTCGATTCGCTTACTCAGCTGCTTACTCGATCTGCCTACTCAACTGCCTACTCAATTTGCTTACTCGACTGGGCGGTCGATTCTAAAGACGTCTTTGTCGGGTTTGGCATGTGAAAGGGCTTCCCAGTTGATCTCTTCTAAAAAGACTTCTGGCTCCGTTGTTTCGACTAGATCTACGCCCCATTCTCCTGTTTGTAGCGAGGGGGCTGGCGTGGTGCTAGGCGTATTTTTGACACCGCCCAAAGCCATGATAGTAAAGCTTTTGACATCGCTGCTGTTGGTTCGGTAGGTAGCTAGCGCCTCGATACAAAGCTGACCCACTTCAGTCGGCGAATAAGCATCAGCGCTATAGTTCACTTCAACCACCCAGTGGGGGTGATCAACCAGGGCGCAGTCGACATCTGGCTTTTGCTCTAGGTCTTTGACGAACACATCAGCAAACTGTTCTCGATCGAGGGGATGGACTTCGCTCTCTATCAAAGTGAAGTTGTGGGAGAGTAGCATTCTGCTTTTGGTGGAGTCTGTCATATTTAAGGCTTAGTTCTAGAACCAAATTCAAAGCTTAATCGACTGTAGAAGTCTATCTGTTTTTGTCTGCCTTGACCATCCACCATTTATTAACGAATAGAGACCTCTGTCAGAGATCTCTAAACCCAATCCATCCGCAAACCTGACTAAAGCACACTAGAACGTATTTTGACCAAATTCTTTCAACCTAATTTTCCATTTGCCCCTGCTAAGCTGCCTGTCTTTTACGGTTGGATCATCCTCGTAGCGAGCGTGCTGGGCACGTTGACGAGTATCCCCGGCCAAACTATTGGCGTCAGCGTCTTTACCGACCATCTGATTAAGGCGACAGGGCTATCGCGCTTGCAGCTCGCTAATGCTTATTTGTTTGGTACGGTAACGAGCGGCTGTCTGTTGCCGTTTGGTGGCAAGCTGCTAGACCAGCTAGGTGCCAGACGTGTGGCCGTGCTGGCGGCGATTGGACTAGGACTGACGCTGGTGTATCTGACGGTGTGTGATCGCCTCTCTTTATTCTTCAGCGCTTTTTTGCCGTTCACCTCTACGACGACTGCGGCGGTGCTGCTGGTAATTGGCTTTGTTAGCCTGCGGTTTTGTGGACAGGGTATGTTGACGATGACCAGTCGCACCATGCTAGGAAAGTGGTTCGATCGACGGCGAGGACAAGTATCTGGCGGGCAGGGGATTTTTGTCGCTTTTGGGTTTGCGATCGCGCCCTATTTCTTTAGCCAATCGATTGCGCTGCTGGGCTGGCGCGGTACCTGGCTCAGCCTAGCAGCAATCGTCGGTATCGGCATGAGCAGCCTCGGCTGGCTACTGTTTCGTGACAATCCTGAGATCTGCGGTTTACGAATGGATGGAGAGCCGATCTCGCCTAGTTCATCACTTAGTCCATCAGTAGAGCCTTCAAAGAGTTCGGAGACTTTAAAGAGTTTAGAGACCCTAGAGACTTCAGAGACTTCAAAAACTTTAACAGGCCCATATCTAGCCTCAAAGCCTACAGAAGCTGCGGTGCTGTGGGGTCTCACTCGGCAGCAGGCGCTAAAAACGCTGGCTTTTTGGGCGGTGACGCTAGCCTTTATGTCGCAGGCGCTGTCAATCACAGGCATTACTTTCAATATCGTCAGCATTGGCGCAGAGATGGGCATTGCTGAAGCGGACATGGTGCAGATCTTTGTGCCGATTGCAGTGGTCTCGACGGCAGTTGGCTATGGTGTGGGTGTTGCATGCGATCGCGTCCGTATTCAATCTCTGTTTATCTTCATGATGCTGTTTCAGGCGGCTGGCATCGCGGCCATTGCCAACCTAGATATCGCCTGGATGATTGTGCCTGCCGTCGTAGGGTTAGGCGTCAGCGGCGGCTGCTTTGGCACGCTCACAACAGTAGTGCTGCCCAGATTCTTTGGTCGGGCGCATTTGGGTGCGATCGCTGGCGTGCAGATGATGGCAATCGTTATCGCCAGCGCTCTGGGCCCTTCCCTCCTCGCCAACTCCAAGTCGATTACGGGCTCCTATACCAGCGGACTATATGTCTGCTGCCTGTTCGCACCTGTTGTTATCTTTTCGATGTTGGTCGTAAAAACACCAACAGAAAATCGGCGTGTATAGGTCGCCCTGATTTAGCCTAACCCTGATTTAGCCTAACCCTGATTTAGCCTAACCCTGATTTAGCCTAACTAGGAGAGAAGCGACGAATATCTCGCCTAGTCTGATAGTGCTAAGAAGTAAAAGGGATGCAGCCTTAGGCATCCCTTTGTCGACTGAACTATGCTGCTAGATCGAACAGCAGAACTTCTGTGCCGTCGTCAGAGCTAACAATAGAAAGAGAATCTAGATCCGCAAAAGCAAGACCGTCACCAGCTTTTAGCGTCTGACCATCTAGCTGCAGAGCCCCCTTGACCACTTGCAGCCAGGCTTTGCGCTCAGGCGCTAGCTCGTAGCCAATCTGTACACCTTTGCCAAGCGTAGCCGCGTACAGGCTGACGTCTTGATGGATAGTGACAGAATTCTCCCTACCATCGCATGAACCCACTAGTCTCCACTGATCTTGACGAGTCTCGGGCGCAAAGTGCTTTTGCTCGTAACCGGGTTGTAGACCTTTGGTTTCGGGCAGAATCCAGATCTGCAAGAAATGTACGGGATTCTCTTTTGAAGCATTCATTTCGCTATGGGTAACGCCAGTACCAGCGCTCATTCGCTGTACGTCGCCAGGACGAATGATTGAACCAGTCCCCATGCTGTCTTTGTGGGCAAGCTCGCCCTCTATCACATAAGAGATGATCTCCATATCGCGATGGCCGTGAGTGCCAAACCCTGCCCCAGGCGCTACTCGATCTTCATTAATCACACGGAGATCGCTAAAACCCATATTGCGCGGGTCCATATAGCCACCGAAGGAAAAGGTGTGTCTGCTGTCCAACCAGCTGAAGTTAGAAGCGCCGCGATCTGTTGCTTTACGAATAGCCAACATTGTTTTCTCTTCACTCCATAGAAACGTCTGTTTACTTGTTCTTATTATGGACTGACTTCAATAAAAATACAATAGACTATTTTATACTCATATTGTCATCTTAAAAGATACAATAGTCTTATCAAAGACGGTCGTTATCTGTGAACAAGAGTAGACGAGATCTATGGACAAGTTAGAGAGTATGCGAACCTTTGTCGAGGTGGTGAACCACAGCGGGTTCGCGGCGGCAGGTCGCCATTTAGGCATGTCTCGCTCGGTGGTGAACAAACTGGTGGCCCAATTAGAGCAAGCGCTAGACGTACAGCTATTGCAGCGAACGACGCGGCGAGTCAGCCCTACGGATATGGGGCGAGCCTATTATGAGCGCTGTATAGAGATTCTGGCGGAGGTAAAGGCGGCGGAACTGGCGGTGACGCAGATGCAAGCCCAGCCAAAGGGAACGCTGCGGATCAATGCGCCGATGTCGTTTGGCACGATGCACTTGGCTGAGGCGATCGCACGCTTCATGTATCAATATCCCGATATCCAGGTGCAGATGACGCTGAGCGATCGCTTTATTGATCTGATCGAAGAAGGCTTTGACATCACCCTACGAATTGCCGCAGCAAACGCAGAAGAGGCGCTGATCACCCATGACATCGCGCCAATTCGCCGAGTCCTCTGCGCCGCCCCCGACTATCTAAAGGCTTACGGCATACCTACTCATCCAGACGAGCTGCGACAGCATTGCTGCTTGCACTACGGTCACCTGGCCACGGGCAGCAAATGGAGGCTAGTAGGGCCAGACAAGACCTATACAATTCCGATCAAATGTCGGGGCTACTCTAATAATGGAGAGGTGCTAAGGGAAAGTGCGATCGCTGGCGTCGGCATTGCCCTACTACCTACGTTCATCATTGGCGATGCGCTAAAGTCAAACGAGCTCAGCGTCATCCTGCCAGACTACTGTCCGGCTGAACTGACAGCTAGGCTGTGCTACGCCACCAACCGTCACCTGTCTACTAAAATTCAGCTACTCACTACATTTTTGCAAGACTGGTTCAAGCAGCCATCATGGGAAGAAGGAACGCTTAGATAACTGTGCAAAGCCACAGCTATCTGTTCAAAAATGCTGCCATTTCAAGAGGAGCATACAATACTCTTAGCGATAATAAATCTACCTCGAACTTCCTATCTAACTAGAGTCTTGCGGTCAGTAATGATGAGTAACTACTTGACACTTCAACTTCCTTCAAACATCTCCGGCCAAGAAGCCCGATTTCTACTGGCGGCAAAGCTGTATGAGGTAGGCCGTTTATCTATTGGTCAGGCGGCAGAGCTGTCAGAATACTCTAAGCCTACCTTTATCGAACTGTTAGGAAAAGCTGGTATTCCTGTATTTGACTACCCACCAGAAGATCTAGAAAAGGAGATGGCGCTTTGATAGTGCCGATTCTTCAAGAGAGCATTGTTAGCGACAGTACTTGTCTGATCGGGTTAGAGCGAATCAATCGGTTAGATATTCTTCCTCAGCTTTACAGCACATTCTGGATTCCTCCTGCAGTCAAGGCAGAGGTCGGCTTTGCTTTACCCTGGCTAAAGGTTCGACAGGTAGAAAATCAAACTCTGGTGAATAGTTTTAGAAGTCAGATAGGCTGGGGCGAATCAGAAGCGATCGCTCTGGCGTTAGAGCTAGAAGCTATCACCATATTGCTAGATGACAAGAAGGCTCGGCGCGTTGCTGAGCAGTTCGATTTATCGATGACGGGTACGGTAGGAATGCTTTTAAAGGCAAAGCGTCAGGGTGTTGTCGATATGATTTCTCCTATTTTAGGCGCATTGGGGACTGTAGAGTTTCATATTTCTCCCGCCCTACGCCGCCGCGCTCTAGAACTCGCAAATGAGTCGTAACGCAGGAGGAAAATTCTGACTAAGGATCGAGGATCAAACAAGATGTACAGTTTCCGAGCCCTCATCCCCAACCCTTCTCCCGGAGGAGAAGGGGGCTGGATCTAGCTCCCTCGCCCTTTGGGAGAGGGTTGGGGTGAGGGTGACAAGAAGCAGTAGCTTGGACGAATTATTTAATCCTCAATCCCAACTTAAAATTTCTGAAGTTGTCAATAACAAATCGGGAATTGCAATTGATCTAATCTCAGCATTTCCTACATAAACCGTCTCTTGATAAGTTCCTTGCTCTAGCAGGAGAACAGTTACTTTTGCTCTGTGACGATCGATAATCCAGTACTCAGGAATACGCCACCATTGGTATTGTTCGCGCTTCCATACGTAATCTCTTTTGTAATTCGAACTGTTAGAACCACCTGGACTGACGATCTCTGCAACGAATATAGGTGCTGGCATGCCAAACTGAACCGCGCTATATCTGCTCTGCTTAAAAAGCGCCCTATGTTCAGGTCGCAAGACCATTACATCCGGTTTACGATTTAGCCACTTGTCTCCGACCGGATTTACCTGTAGTTCTGTATCGTTGCCACGAACGAGTGAACGGAGTCCTGGTAATGACATTAGGCGAAACTTGAGGTCAGTCCCACAAAGTATGTTGTCGTCATCTTCTGGCGGCAATCGAATTAATTCTCCAGTACTGAGCAGACGGTAGTCGCCATCGCTGAGTGTACAGTTTTCCAAGTAATCTTGGTAGCTTTGATAGCGAGTGAGTGTGTAGGTCATCAAAGTGCCGCCCAGTATTGGCTAAAGCGATTGAGATTATCTTTAGTTCTATCTACTCTATTTGAGTAGAGACAGGAACAGATGTGCTATCCGACTGATTTTCCTTGGCCTTCGATAGCTGCTCAGATACAGCCGCGACTTCTTCTAAGCGAGCAGCGTCTGCGGCGGCTAGATCTGCTTTAGCCGGGGCCGCTTCAATCAAGGCGACATCTTCTGTTTCCTCTACGCCTTCTGTCAAAGCTAGCTTTTCAGCTTCGATGTCTTCTTGAATGCGGCGCGAGACAAATGAAATAAAGCCGACGCTGACAGATCCAATGCTAAGCAGCGCCCAAGCGTCGATCACGTAGGTCATGAAGTGATTGAGTTCGCTAATAGACATAGGACTCTAGCCTCGCTAAGTAGGAATGTTATGGCCCTATTATGCGGGTTTTGGCAGTTTGGTTCAATTACTCATTGAGAATAATTACGCCAGCGTAGGGGCAGGAATCGAGTTTTTTGTAGGTATTTTGACTAAAGTCGTAAGATTGAGAAGTCATTCGATATGAAGTCGCTCGGTATGACCTAGCTTAAAAAGGCTGGTCTATCTATGGCGCACATTTTAGGCGCACACTTTACTACACACTATGGTCTCTAGTACTCAATCAGTTTCAGCTAGCTCGTTTTCAACGGCGGCATCGCATACTTCCGCCTCTCACTCAGCCTCACAATCAGAATCGCTATTAGACAGAACGGCTTCGGTCAGCCGGACGACAAAGGAAACGGATGTGCAGGTGACGCTGAATGTAGATGGCACTGGGAAATGCACGGCTGATACAGGCGTTCCTTTTCTAGATCATATGCTGCACCAGATTGCCTCTCACGGCTTGTTTGATCTAGAGGTGAGAGCTACGGGCGATATCGAAATCGACGACCATCATACTAATGAAGATGTCGGTATCACGTTGGGAATGGCGCTGCGGCAGGCGCTAGGCGATCGCAAAGGCATCACCAGATTTGGTCACTTCATTGCCCCGTTAGACGAAGCACTGGTGCAAATTTCTCTAGATTTTTCGGGTCGTCCGCATCTCAGCTATGGTCTAGACATTCCGACCCAGCGAGTGGGCACCTATGATACGCAGCTCGTACGGGAGTTTTTTGTCGCTATTATCAACCACGCGCAGATGACGCTGCACATTCGCCAGCTAGACGGTATCAACTCTCATCACATTATTGAAGCTACTTTCAAGGCATTTGCTAGGGCAATGCGAATGGCGACAGAAGTCGATCCGCGTAGAGCTGGAAAGATTCCAAGTTCTAAGGGCGTACTCTAAACGATGACTAGTGAGACACCTGGTTCGCTGAAACCTATGAATTCATCGAGTTCGTCAAAACTGAGTTCATCGCAGGCCGTCAGTGAGAACTTTCTAAAAGCGCTTGATTTTGCGGCGAGAAAGCATCGCGATCAAAGACGAAAAGATCCTGAGCAGACGCCCTATATCAACCATCCGATTGCGGTTGCTCACATTTTGTGGATTGAAGCAGGGGTGAGCGATGAAGCGGTGCTAATGGCGGCTTTGCTGCATGACACAGTAGAAGATACAGAGACGACCTTTGAAGAGATTGAACAACAGTTTGGCCAGTCTGTTAAAGAAATTGTCGCGGAGGTAACAGACGATAAATCTTTGCCAAAGGCCGTACGAAAACAACAACAGATTGACCATGCGGCGAGCTTGAGCGATCGCGCCAAACTGATCAAGCTTGCTGACAAAACGGCCAATCTACGAAACGTTGCGGTTTCTCCACCTGATGGCTGGTCGGTCACTCGCATAGATGACTATGTAGAGTGGGGAAAAGCGGTGATCGATCAAATTCGAGGCACACACGCCAAGCTAGAATCGCTCTTTGACCAAGCCTATGCTCAGGGTAAGCAGGCTACAAAAACTTAGTCAGGAAAGTCTCTGTAGAGCGTTGCTTTGACGGATCTTCTTTGGTGCATTTGAGCAAGGGAAGATGCCTTGTGTTATGAGGCTGTAGAGGTTTGATCAGCTGCCTGGTTGCAAAAGGCGAGTGAGATGCTGAAGCTCTGGCAAGATCAGTTTTTCGAGGGCGAGACTGACGGCTTTGGTAGAGCCTGGAACAGAGAAGATCAGGGTTTGGTGGTGGATGCCCGCGATCGCCCGAGAAGCAATCGCCCGCGACCCGATTTCGGCGTAGCTAAGATGGCGAAAGAGCTCACCAAAGCCAGGAAGTTCTTTGTCCAGTAAAGGGGCGATCGCATCAAAAGTCGTATCGCGAGCAGCAATACCCGTTCCCCCATTGAGCAAAACAGCCTGAACGTCGCTACGGCTAGCCAAGCTGGTCACTAGCGCCGCGATCTGTTCAGGCTGATCTTTGACAATTTGATAGTGGGTGATGGCATGACCCGACTCGGTTAGCCGCGATCGCATCAGTTGACCACTTTTATCAGTTGTCTGGCCTCGCGTGTCGCTGACGGTAATCACCGCACACTGAACACTCAGCGGCTCTGGGTCGGCATGGGGTGTCGACATAAGGAGCATCGGCATAATATAGAACTTAGTTTTGAGTCAGTCCTAGACCGTTATCCGCCGCATAGCGATCCATAAAGCGCATAAAGCGCTCCCATTCTTCCTGCCCGCGCATGACGAAAACAGCCTCAATGCCAGAGGGTTCACCGTTGACGAATTTGCCGTTGACATCGCGAGTACTCAGTTCGCCTTCCTCATCGACCATATACATGCCAGTGACTTCGCCGCCTTCTTCTACTAGCGCTTTGGGCTTGTCAAAGTAGAAAGTAGCGGTGCCATCAGAGAGATCTTTAGCGCGGGTTAGCCGGATATCAGGAACGACTTCTTCTTTAACACCGCGAGAGAATTGAATTTCAGCCATGATAAAAGTGATTGTAAATACTTGAAGCTAGTTTCCCATTTTATTGATCCATTAGTCGAGTCTTGACTGTCGAACCTAGCTGTAGTGGCGGTCGTCAGAGGCGAACCTGATAGCGAGAGGAAAGCGGCGGCAGGCGACCATGCATCACTAACGCCTGATAGACCACGGCGGAGACTTCGGCGCGGGTCGCGGTGCGATTGGGCCGCAGCTCACTGACAATCGGATGGTTGAAAACCAGTGAGAGCTGTGTGGCTGAGGCGACGGCCTCTCTAGCGTAGCGGGGGATGTCACTTTGATCGTCGTATACCCTGAGCGAGGTCATTCTGGGCGGCGATTTGGCTTCTAGCTCTAGGCCGCTGACCAGCGCTAGCAGAGCCTGCAGTTTTGTCAGCGGAAAGTTGGGGTCAAAGGTCAGATCAGGAAAGCCAGAGATGAATTCGGCGCGGTATGCCTGCTGAATCACCTCGGCTCCCCAAAAGCTGCTGGGAACATCGCGAAAGCTGACGGCGGGGCGCTTGGCGGGTGGGTCGAAAGCACCGACAAGCAAGACGGCAAACTGGGCGCGAGTCATCGGATCGTCCGGGCGAAAGGTACCGTCGCGAAAGCCGCTAAGCCAGCCTTTTTGAACCAGTGTATCGATGTAGTCAACGGCCCAGTGGCGATTAGAGAGATCGGCAAAGTTAGGGGCATTAGTGTCAGTCTCTGGAATGAAGGGCGAGGCAATTTCGGGGGCTTTGCCAAGGGCCACTAGAGACTGATAGACAATGGCGGCAGTTTCGGCGCGGGTGATTGGCACTAGCGGACGCAGGCTGTAGGTATCTGGATAGTTGACGATCATCTGGCGGTTGGTGGCAGCGGCCACTGCATCGATGGCATAGGAAGGGACTTGAGCGCGATCGCTATAGATTACCAAGGCTTCTGCTCGCCCTTTGCCTAGCATCAAGCCATTAACCAGCGCAATAATCGCCTGGACTCTAATCATCGGTGCGTTGGGCCGAAACGAACCATCCGGGAAGCCAGAAATGAACCCCTGGGTTTGTACCTGGCGGATGGCAGCAGCTCCCCAGAAGCTGCGCGCCACATCGGGAAAGCGCTGACCCGGACGG
>NZ_JADEXO010000104.1 GCF_015207105.1 cf. Phormidesmis sp. LEGE 11477 | reverse complement strand
CTCTACCGGTTTCTAGCGATCGCAGTGCCTTTTGAAAAGACTCGGTGAAGGTTCGACCGATGGCCATTGCCTCACCGACAGACTTCATCTGGGTGGTCAGCGTCGAAGAAGAGCCCGGAAACTTCTCGAAGGCAAAGCGAGGAATTTTGGTGACCACGTAGTCAATGGTGGGCTCAAAACTAGCTGGTGTCTTTTTAGTGATGTCGTTAGAAATTTCATTCAGGCGATAGCCCACTGCCAGCTTAGCAGCAAATTTGGCGATCGGAAATCCGGTCGCCTTGGAGGCTAGGGCCGAACTGCGAGAAACCCGAGGATTCATCTCAATGACGATGACATCGCCATTGTCTGGATTAACTGAGAACTGAATATTCGAGCCGCCCGTTTCCACCCCGATTTCGCGAATGATTTTGATAGAGGCATCTCGCAGCCGCTGGTATTCTTTGTCTGTGAGCGTCTGAGCGGGGGCGACGGTAATCGAATCGCCAGTGTGAACGCCCATCGGATCAATATTTTCGATCGAACAGATAATCACGACATTATCGGCCAGGTCACGCATGACTTCTAGCTCGTATTCTTTCCAGCCCAGCAGAGACTGCTCAATGAGAATTTGAGAGACGGGACTAGCCTCTAAGCCAGAGCGACAGATGGTTTCAAATTCTTCTTTGTTGTAGGCGATGCCACCGCCGCTGCCGCCCATGGTAAAGGCCGGACGAATAATTAGCGGGTAAGAGCCGATCTGTTGGTTGATTGTCCAAGACTCGTCCATGGTTTCAGCTAGCCCAGAGGGGCAGACACCGACCCCAATTTTGAGCATGGCTTCTTTAAACAGCTTGCGATCTTCCGCTTTTTCGATCGCTTCTAGGTCTGCGCCAATCAGCTCGACTCCGTATTTGTCTAAGGCACCGCTTTTGGCAAGCTCTACGGCTAGGTTTAGCGCCGTTTGGCCGCCCATCGTCGGCAGCAGCGCATCCGGGCGTTCTTGGGCAATGACTTGCTCTAACAAAGGGGCTGTGAGCGGCTCTATGTAGGTGCGATCGGCAATCTCTGGATCGGTCATGATCGTCGCTGGATTAGAGTTGACCAGTACGACTTCATAGCCTTCTTCTCGCAGTGCCTTGCAGGCTTGGGTGCCAGAATAGTCAAACTCACAAGCTTGGCCAATGACGATAGGACCAGAGCCGATCAGCATTATCTTTTCGAGGTCGTTTCGACGGGGCATGGGGCACCAAGCTCAATAAATCCAAACAATTCTACAGCAAATGCCTGGACTGATTTTGACCATTTCGCCGAAATGATAAATGTTCCTAACAATAAAGTAATGGAGAAAGGGTTGCATATTCGCCCCACAATCTTTTTCAATAGTCAATAGTAATTGTCAACAAGCGAAGATTATAGAATGAAGATAAGTAGACGCTACCTGTGTGGAATCACTCTTTTGGTTAGTCTGGGCATCACTGCCTGTCAGAGCGGTACAGAGGAGGCCGAACAAGTTGTGAATCTGTATTCTGCGCGGCACTACGATGTGGATGAAGAGCTATATAGCGAGTTTACAGAAGAAACCGGCATTCAGGTGAATGTGCTAGAAGGCAAGCCGGATGAGCTGATTGAAAGGATTAGCAATGAGGGTGAGGAAAGCCCAGCCGATGTGTTTATCGCAGTAGATGCCGGACGGCTGTGGCGAGCACAAGAGGCGGGAATTCTACAGCCAGTGTCCTCTGAAGTTTTGGACAGTGTGGTGCCAGAGAGCCTGCGCGAGCCCAGTGGTCTGTGGTACGGCTTGACTACTCGGGCCAGAATGCTGGTGTACAACACAGACAATGTGCAGCCAGAAGAGCTATCAACCTACGAGGATCTAGCCGATCCAAAGTGGGAAGGGCGGGTGTGCGTCCGCAGCTCTGAGAATGTCTATAACCAGTCACTGCTCGGTTCAATGGTGGAATCGATTGGGCCTGAAGCCACCGAAGCCTGGGCAGAAGGACTCGTGAGTAATTTTGCTAGAGACCCAGAAGGCGGCGATACTGACCAGATCAAGGCAGTGGCGGCAGGACAGTGCGACGTGGCGATTGTGAATCACTACTATTGGGCGCGCCTAGCCAAGTCAGATGACGCGGCGGATCAAGAGGCAGTGGCTCAAACGGCGCTGTTTTTCCCTAATCAGGAAGATCGCGGAACTCACGTCAATATCAGCGGTATGGGCCTGGTCGCCGGGGCACCGAATCCTGAGAATGCGATCGCGTTTATGGAGTTTTTGGTCAGCCCTGCAGCACAGGAAGTATTTGCTGAGAGCAACAATGAGTATCCAGTAGCCGATGAGGTCGCGCTCGATCCGGTGGTGTCTGAACTAGGTGACTTTAAGGTGGATGCGACTAACGTAGTGACCTATGGTCAAAACAATCCACAGGTCAACGAGATTGTCGATCGAGCCGGCTGGGAATAATCCTCGCTCTTGCCTGCATCCCCGGTGTTTGTGTTTGGACGGTGTCTGGCCAGTGTTTGGGCACCGTCCAAACATTATCTAGGCACAGCAATGCTGCGTAAGTCTTTGCTTCAGACATCGATTAGCCGTCAGTTAGCAAGCAGGTCTTGTTGAGAATCACTCTGACCATAATCGCGTATATTAGGAAGAGGCGTTATTGAAATTAATATGCAATAGCATGATGTCTTCTGCTGTTCTGTCTTGCTCTGGGATTACAAAACGATTTGCCGGAACGCCGCTGCCAGCGGTGAATAAAGCAAGCTTTGAGCTAAACGAAGGAGAGCTGTTAGGTCTGCTAGGACCCTCAGGCTGCGGCAAGACAACGTTGCTACGCCTAGTCGCTGGATTCGAGCGGCCTGACGCAGGAGCGATCGCGTTGGGTCAGCAGCAGGTATGTGGAACCAGGACATGGCTGCCGCCTGAGCAGCGAAATGTGGGCGTTGTGTTTCAAGACTATGCACTTTTTCCGCATTTGAATGTCATGGAGAACGTGGCGTTTGGCTTGAAGCAGCTATGGCGGCAGGGATTGCTAGAAAAGAAGGAGATTCGTTCGCAGGCGATCGCATCGATTGAGCTAGTTGGGCTCGCAGGCATGGAGAAGCGATTTCCGCATGAGCTTTCGGGTGGGCAGCAGCAGCGAGTCGCTCTAGCTAGAGCATTGGCACCCCGGCCACCGGTGATTTTACTAGATGAGCCATTTAGTAATTTGGACGTGCAGGTAAGGCTATATTTGCGCCAGGAAGTGCGCGATATTTTGAAGCGGGTAGGCGCGTCGGGGATTTTTGTGACGCACGATCAAGAAGAGGCGTTGGCGATCGCGGATAAGGTAGCCGTGATGCATCGTGGCCGACTGGTACAGGTAGATACGCCAGAAGGCATTTACCAGCGCCCAGCTTCGAGATTTATTGCGGCTTTTGTCACGCAGGCAAATTTTGTCGCGGCCACATGGCACGAGGGCGGCTGCCAAACAGAGCTAGGGTGGATTGGGCCGCTACCCATTGAAAAAACGGCTGAAAAAATGGCGCAGCAGTCATCGGCGCAAGGAAAGCTGATGATTGCTCAAGAAGATGTGCAAATTAAACCCGACGAGAGAGGCGATCTGCAGGTTCAGGGACGTCAGTTCTTAGGAAGAGAGTATCGATACACCGTGCAGCTACCTTCTACGCAAGTGCTCAATGTGCGGACGGCGGTGCATCAGCGATTAGAAATTGGCACTCGGGTACAGGCAAAGGTCGATTTAGCCAGGGCACGGTTTTTCTCTGACTGACCTTCCCTGTCTATACATAAGCACTTTTCCGTACTTCTGCATTCTCCTGACATAAGGAATCCGAAGAATACAGAAGTACGAGTTTCGAGTTGATTAACTATCGCGAATGCATCATCAGCATTAAGCTTCAGCTGTTGTCTCTTTTCTCCGCTGTTTGCGAAGCGTTGTCATACCCAACCCAATCAAACCAGGGAGAAGGGCGGGGGTAGGAATTGGTTGAGCAGGATGGGGTGCAGTACTGCTTGAAAAGCTTAGATCTAGTCCTCCAGAAGACATAAGACCATCCTCCCAAGAGTCTCCATCAAATCTAAATAGAGTTGTTCCTCCATCGATTCGTGTCCAATTCCAATCAGAGCTATTCTGGACTGATAATACATAGTCCCCTGAATCTAAGTTAAAGGGACTATCAAGCGATAGTGTGTAGAAAGATAGATCAACTACAGTAGGGTCGTTGTATAGCTGAACAGACTCTACGAAGGAACTAATATTGCCGGTTAAAGTTGCAAGGGGCGCAGAGTCCTCACGCCTAAACAGATTCACTAAGAAGCTGTCAGTAGACTCGGTTCCACTCCAAAGAATTTGACTAATATTACGACTACTTGTCACTCCAAATTCGTACCCAGCTTCTACGTCGTTATTGACGTTGCCATCGGCGAAACCTATCACATTCCCTGATAACAGATCACTTCTTAGATTTGCGGCCTCAGCCTGCCCAGTAAAGCAAGTTCCGACCGCTACTGTACCAGCTAGTACAAATATGCTTTGAATTAGCGTTCTCTTCATTTGTTTTTCTCTAAGAATGGGGCAATTACATAGGCTAATCCTACTGGACACAGCAGAGTCGAGCTACTTTCTTTAGACAAGAGTTATGGCCTTTAGAGATATCTTAAGTAACTCGATGCATTCAATAGAGGAATACAATGGAGAAATTCCTAAGCTAAATTCCTAAGCTAAACAGATGCTGGGCGCTTGGGATTAGGGCCATACTCGTTGCGCTCAAAGCTGCTGTCTTGCACTGTAAAGACGAGTAAAATAATGGGACCAATCAGTGGAATAATAGCGATCAATTGCATCCAACCGCTGCGACCCGTATCGTGTAGTCGTCTGCATGTTACTGCAATACTAGGCACTAAAGTACCGAGGATGTAAATCGCGCTTAGCCCTATCGTCCCAACTCCTAAGATGGAGCTAATGAATCCATCTGCGAATCCAACTACGAAGCTAATGAGAACGTTAAATAACGAAAAATACCAGTATTCTGCTCGTCTAGCTCTGCCTTCAAAGGTTGCATACTTTTTTAGAACCTTGAGATACCATTCCATATTCTTATTACACTCCTAACGGTTAGGGTTGTTAATCAACAAACTTGAATCGTCTAATCAGTGTCTGATTAGATAGATACATGAGTTGAACATGCCCAGCTCTCATTGCCTGCCAACATGACAGAAGTGCCTAGATAGTTTCATAGGCTCTGTAATTTCACGTGGTCAGCTATCTTCAATTTAAATTTCTTCAGTCCAATATAGCGACCCGCGAATGGAGTTGGGTAATTATCAGCCCAATCGAGACCGAGGTCACAACCAACTGACAAGGTATAAATCAGTAATGTAGTGGAGCTAAGCCCTAGACTCTACAGTCTCTAAAGTTAGGAGAGATTCTTCATGTGTACAGGTAGAGTCTCATTAGAATCGCGATACTGGTGTAGCTTTTGTAGATTATTGGGTTGATTGAGCTTCCGTACTAACTTCGTGGGCAGGTACGCAGAAAAGATGAGTCCTTGATTCGACAAACCGTTCGTAATAGCGCATAGCCAAGGGAAAGGGAAATCACTGACTGCTGTAAAGTATAAGGGCTTAGCTTTTAGAAAGCTGACATCGTAAACGCCAAACTTTGACCAGTTCGTGACCATGAGCGATCGCCTGATAGGATCAATACCTTTGTTTATAAAGCGATGGATTTTCTTAGCGCCGCCGTTATCTTCGATGTACTGATGAGTAGCTAGGACGCTTATGCGGTCAGTCTTAAAACCGTTAACACTTTCTCTAGTAGCCTGAGCAGCTTCAAATGAACTAGCGCTTTGAGGCAATGACACATTGATAAAATCAATCATGTTCCCTAGAATGTTTTGTGGCAAGCCTAACCTATCTCTATAATCGATTGCGATCGATAAATAGCGGTTCTTATTATAGTCATCTAAGTCAGTGATGAGACTGAATACGTGAGCGCACAAAACATCGTTTTTAGAAAGCCTTTGTCCAGTTTTCTCTGAAAAAGCTTGCTTCATATTTTCTATCTCGCTATCAGAGAAATAGATTCTGATGGCGCTCTTTTTTCGAGCAGTTGTCAACCTGTACAGCGTTAGCCTAAGCATCTCTACAATCGTTAGATATCTTACACTAGGGGACGCGCTTTCATTTCTTATAATATGCTCTTGAAGGTATGCCTTTCTATCTTCTATGACTAGAGGCAGATCGTATTGCTTGCCGTTCGTAGCGGCTGACCAAGCACGCATAAAGCACATAAACGCATGCATATCTCCAATAGAATGATGCCAGCAGATGCCAAGTGCTGTTCCCCCGCAGCTAAACTGCGTAAGTCGAACCGTTAAAAGTGGGCTTTGATTTTTCAACGCATCGTCTGCAATTATAAAATCAACTAGCCTTCTAAGCTTGATTTGCGACAGGTCGTCGAGTGCATGAGTGAGCGAGCATTTATTAAAACAAAGAGTGAATTGAACACCACTATTATTGCAATCTATCAGTAAATTATTGCTCTCTATTTTCAGCCTGCCAGAGAACATAGGAAAGTCAGCTAGCACTTTTCTAAGCGCTGCCATCAGAGGCTCTGGAGATAATTTCTCTTTATAAAAGAAGATAACAGAAACAGGGACCTGTTCTACGAGGCGATCGGTAGTAGAACAAGTAATAATTTGTGATATTTCCTGGTCCGCTTGGATAAGCGTAGGTGCTGCAATCGTCATGAATTTTCAGCAGAAATTAATTTTCTGCATTCTCGCTTTTATAAAGTGTTCTCAGGAAATAAGCTCTAGGATTATGCACGCTGCTAATACAAAAGAGCCGCGTACGCGGCTCCTGCTGAAGCGGAGTGGACTTTGAAGGCTTTGGCAAAAGCTTTTGCTACAGGCATAAACATTAGAGCAGTAGCGGCCACGCCACTGACAGTCACAATAGCTGCTGTTCTATTGATTGCCAGGCTCGAAGGACTTCAGCGACTGACCAAGCTTGAGCGTAGGCTCCACGGGGCGTGAAGGGGGGATCGCCGTCAAAGATTTCACTCAAGGTGCCGACGCAGCCCGACTGCAGATGGCTAAGCAGGGGGGTAAGGAAAGTACGAGAAAGCTCTGGATCTTTGTACACTTTGAGATGGGCCTGGATGAAGGGGCCAATTAGCCAGCTCCAGGTGGTGCCTTGGTGGTAGGCACCGTCACGCTTGGTGCGATCGCCACCGTATTTGCCAACGTAGTCTGGGTAGGACTGAGCGAGCGAGCGGAGGCCGTAGGAAGTCAATAGCTGCTGAGCGCAGGTCTCGACGATGCTTTTCTGCTGTTGTTGGCTAAGCGGCGGTGCGTAATTTAGAGAGATTGCAAAGAGCTGGTTGGGTCGAAGAGAAGAGTCATTGCCTTCGGGGCTATCGATCACGTCGTAGCAGTAACCAAGAGAGGCATTCCAGAATTTAGGAAAACTATTGGCGCAAAATCCTGCTAGATCGAGATAGTCTGAGTTTGGCTGACCAAGGCGATCGCAAAACTCAGCCATGCACAGCAAGGCATTGTGCCACAGGGCGTTAATCTCAACAGGTTTACCAATTCGAGGCGTAACCACCCAGTCATCTACTTTGGCATCCATCCAGGTGAGCTGCACACCTTTCTCTCCAGCGTAGATCAATCCGTCTGTTTGATCTAGATGAATGTTGTACCGGGTACCGCGTAGGTGCCAGTCAATCACCGATTCTAAAGCTGGAAAAAGTTCTTCTAATAGCTCATGGTCTTCTGTGATGCTGATATAGGCGCGAATCGCTTCAAAATACCAGAATATGGCATCGACTGTATTATATCCAGGCTCGCTATTAGCTTCTGGAAAAGCGTTGGGCAGCATGCCCTGACTAAGATAGTGGGAGAAGGTGCGAAGTATGGGCCGAGCTACTTCTAGGTGGCCTGTGGTGAGGGTAAGACCAGGTAGCGCAATCATCGTATCTCGCCCCCAGTCTCCAAACCAGGGATAGCCAGCAATAATTGTTTTCCCTTCTGTTCTTTCTTGGGTCTGGGGGTCTGTTGTTGTTCTTTTTACAATGAACTGATCGGCAGCAAGCAGTAGCTGTCGGAGGGCAGGGGGCAGCACTTTTGAAGAGGATGCAGCCTGTGGCCTGTTGCGTTGAGAGGTTCTAGACGTCGCCTTGTCAGTATGAACGATTTCATCTGAGGGCTGAAAAGTGGAAAATTGATCTAAAAGAGTTTGTTCATACTGCTGTCTTTTCGCAAGCGCTGTCTCATCTAGAGCGGGATAGGGTTCTGTACTGGCAGCGACGGTAATAATTTCACCGGGCGAGAGGGTAGTGCGAATCGTGGCACAGTGGAAGTGGTCGTCGATATGAGCAAGCCCTCTGTATTTCTCCTGAGTGAGAAAGTAGTGCTGATACCAGCGGTCAACGGGCTGTAGCTGGCCTTTTGTAGTGAGTAGGTAGATTGGCGTTGAGCAGCCTGTAGCCTCTACTTTTAGACCTCTAGGGTGAGAGCGAGCAAAGATATTCCAGGACTGGTTCTGTAGCTGATTTTTTGGGAGCTGGATCTGGTTAGTGTGATTGCTTTGCTGTTGAGGGCAGCGTTGGCTTTGCGTAACGTGATGGTGGTTGCGGTGGTTGACGAGGGCTTTGATCTTGATCTGAAAAGGGGCAGTGGCTCGCCGCAGCCTGTATTGGATGTAGGTGGTGTTTTCGCCGGGCTGCATCCAAATGCGTTTTTCTAGAAGGGCGTCAGCGCAGGCGTAGGTCCAGGTGGGAATGGTGCCTTCTAGATGGAAGCGCTCTAGATGGCGGTAGCCGTGGCCAGTGGTGGTCCCCCCTGCCCAGCGATCGCAGCTGAGTGGATAGGCAGTATCCAAGTATTGCACTGCTTCATCTAGTTTGGTCAGCAGCAGCGTTCGGCCAAGCGGCGGCGCTAGAGCGGCCACGAGCAGACCGTGATAGCAGCGGGTGAGCATGCCCGAGAGGGTGCCGCAGCCGTAGCCACCAATGCCATTTGTGATCAGCCATTCGCGGACAGTAGATTGCACTGGGTCACCGCAAACGTCTCGACCTAGCTCAATTACAGGCTGAGGAATGGAAGCGGCATTGAAAGGACTTTTCTGAATCACAGTGCTTAATCAGGGGGCTTATCAGTATAGAAGTTTGATAGGAGTTTGTCGGTCGGCAGCAGGGTTGAGGATATCTGCCAATTGGCATACTCGGCGAAGTAATAGGACTGACGCTGCGGGTAGGCGATTTAGCTATTCTCCTTCTGAAGAGAGTTGATTGGGCATAGGAAAGCACCTATTACTAAAGCTAATAATTAAAAAAATGTAAATTGCAAATTATGAAACCACATTACCAGGACAGGTGCGATCGATGAAAAATCACGAGATTGTGGTAATCGGTGCCTCTGCTGGGGGGGTGGCTGCGCTGCAAAAGCTATTCTCACAGTTTTCTCCTGACATGCAGGCTTCCTTCTTTGTTGTTTTACATATCATGCCAAAGGCTGAGAGCGTGTTGGCTACGCTGCTGGACATTGCTGGCCCTCTAAAAGCTAAGCCGGCTG
The DNA here is from genome assembly GCF_015207105.1 of cf. Phormidesmis sp. LEGE 11477. GTDB lineage: Bacteria > Cyanobacteriota > Cyanobacteriia > Phormidesmidales > Phormidesmidaceae > Phormidesmis. The sequence continues at coordinate 13,271 of NZ_JADEXO010000104.1, read as the reverse complement.
AAGATCACGAGCCGATTTTGCCAGGACATGTATATGTGGCTCCGCCTGATGTTCATTTGCTAGTAAAACCAGGCTATCTGCGCTTACATCGAGGGCCGAAGGAGAATCGGCATCGACCGGCGGCTGATCCGCTGTTTCGATCGGCGGCGATCGCCTATCCAGGACAGACCATTGGCGTCGTACTTACAGGCTATCTAGATGACGGAACAGCTGGACTATCGGCGATCAAGCGCTGTGGAGGGATTGCGATTGTTCAAGATCCTGAAGATGCCGATTTCCCCGATATGCCGACGAACGCGCTGGCGGCAGTCGATGTGGATTATCAACTACCGATTCGTCATATGGGAGAAAAAATCATGCAGATGGTCGGGCAAATGGCCCAAGAAGTTCGCGAAATCCCAAAGGATATAGCGATGGAAGCCAAGATTGCAGAGCAGGCGCTGAGCGATATTGACCGCGAAGAACAGCTTGGCCATTTGGTCCCTATGAGCTGCCCTGAGTGTAACGGCCCACTTTGGCAAATGGAAGGAAGTACCATACAACGCTATCGCTGCCATGTCGGTCATGGCTTTACGGCCAAAACATTGATAGCTAGTCAAGATTCAATTTTAGAGAAGGCGCTCTGGGCAGCGATGCGGACGATGGAAGAAAGGGCTAACCTGTCGATAGTTATGGCTAAAAATGAGGTCAAACAAGGTCGAATTCAGTCTGCACAAACCTACGAAAAGCAGTCGGAGACGTTGAGAACCCACGCCCAAGTTATTCGTAAGCTTTTGGTGGAAAGGTCAACTTTTGACTAGGCTATCGACTGCTAACTAATTTCTAACTCAGGGCTTCGCTAGGTAGCTAAAACAGAGGGCTAGCTCAGAAGACCTATTAAGCTAAACCAAGAAAGCTCTCTTTTTATTAGACGTTTTCGATCAGAAAAAAGCTGACACGTAAGATAGATCAAAACATTTATTTTTCAATCTAAAGATATTAAAAAATGGCTTCTAATCCTGACAGCGATCTCCTTAGCTATAGTCGCGAAGAATCACCAGAAGATAGCGACTCGCAGCTACCTAAAACCGATGAGGGCGGCGATCAGCTCGTGGACGATCAGCAGATTGATCAAAGAGCAGAATTAGAGGCGGAGTTAGATGAAGTAACCCGGCAGATACATTCGTTCTTGACGGTGGGTATTGGCGCTTCTGCTGGCGGGTTGGAAGCTTTTCAGACGTTCTTCCGTCGGATGGATGAAGACAGCGGGATGGCGTTTGTGCTGATATCGCATCTAGCCCCTGATCACGATAGTCTACTATCGGAACTGCTGGCCAAAGAAACCCAAATGCCTGTACTGCAAGTTACGGAAGAAGTACAGCTAGAAGCTAATCGGGTCTACGTCATTCCGCCCAATGCAACGCTAACAGTTGACGATGGCATACTGCGCCTTTCGACACCGATACAGGCTAGAGGACATCGCGCTCCTATCGATATCTTTTTCCGCTCGCTGGCTGAGGATCAAGGTGAAAATGCTGTCTGCGTCATTCTATCGGGTACGGGTAGCGACGGCACGATTGGGATGAAATCAATCAAAGAATTTGGCGGACTGGCGATCGCCCAGAATAGTGAAACCGCTAAGTACGACAGCATGCCGCGTAACGCAGTGCTGACTGGGTTAGTAGATTTTGTGCTGCCGGTTGAAGATATTCCGTCTGAATTAATTGAGTATGCGCGCCACCACAAAGGGCTACGGGCACATCTGGGTGAAGATGGGATGCTGCCTGAGGCGGCTGACCATCTTCAGCAAATTTGTTCATTGTTACGACGACGCATTGGCCACGATTTCGGTAATTATAAGCAGGGAACCCTGATTCGCCGCGTCCAGCGTCGGATTCAAATCACGCAGACAGCCTCAATCGAGGCTTATGTTGCCTATCTCAAATCAGACAATGAAGAGATTAGTCTACTGTTCAAGGACTTGCTGATTGGCGTCACCCATTTCTTTCGCGATCTTGAAGCATTTAACACTTTACAACAAACGGCAATTTCCGCGTTAGTTAGAGACAGCGCCGATCGCAAGTCTATTCGCATTTGGGTGGCGGGCTGTTCTTCGGGAGAGGAAGTTTATTCGATTGCGATCTTGATAGCCGAAGAGATGGATCGACAGCGTACGCGGTCACAGGTTCAAATATTTGCTACAGATATTGACGAACAGGCTTTAGAGAAAGCGCGCCATGCTCGCTATCCAGAAAGTATTGCCGAGCAAATTACGCCAGAGCGCCTAGAGCGGTTCTTTCTCAATCAGGACGGTCTTTATCAAGTTTCAAAGTCGCTAAGAGAGATGTGCATTTTCTCTCAGCACAGTCTGATTAGCGATCCGCCGTTCTCTCGCATTGATTTAATTTCTTGTCGTAACCTTTTAATCTACTTTGACTCGACTCTACAAAAACGGCTGATGCCTCTGTTTCACTATGCACTAAGAGAAAGTGGCTATTTATTTCTAGGCAGCTCTGAAAATCTCTCTGCCTACTATCGTGAGCTTTTTCAGACTATAGACAAATCCCATCGACTCTTTCGACGCAGGGCAGCGATTGTGCCGCCTCAAGTTGAGTTTCCTTTGGTCGATCGTAGTAGCTATCGCCAGCTTTCTCTACCTAAAACTTCGACAGTCGGCAGCCGTCAGTCGCAAATCTCAAAATCGATAGAGCGGGTGCTGTTACAAGACTATACGCCTGCTTGTGTGATCATCAATGACCAAAACGAGATTGTCTATTTCTTTGGGCGTACGGGTAAGTATTTAGAGCAGTCTCAAGGTGTGCCTAGTAATAACCTGCTAGAGCTTGCTAGGCTAGGTTTAAGGCTAGATCTGAGGTCGGCGATTCAAATAGCGAGAGAATCACAGCATGAAGTTGTCCGTGAGCGAGTGTCTGTTGAGTATGATGACCTAATCGCCATACTCAACTTGGTTGTTCGTCCTATTAAAGAATCATTCAAAGAATCAATGAATGATAGCAGTTTACTGCTGGTGCTTTTTCAGGATATAGGCAAGCCTACTAGCTATGAAGCAGCCGGTGCTAGCGGTCATCAACCGGCAGCAGCAGCCTCGATTATTAAGCAGCTTGAAGATGAGCTGAAAATTACTAGAGAGAATTTAAGATCGACAGTTGAAGGCATTGAAACGTCCAATGAGGAGCTGAAATCGGCCAATGAAGAACTGCTTTCTATGAATGAAGAGCTACAGTCTTCTAATGAAGAACTGCAGACTTCGAAAGAGGAGATGCAGTCAATCAATGAAGAGCTAGAGACGGTCAATACAGAGCTACGCAACAAGGTTGAAGAACTAGACGCGGTTAATAGCGATATCCAAAATTTGTTTGAAAGCACGCGAATTGCAACTGTCTTTCTAGATGAAGGTCTGCGAATCAAGCGATTCACGCCAGCGGCGATAGAGTTGTTTAATCTGATTGGAACAGATGTAGGTAGACCGATTACTGATATCTCTCTTTCTTTGGAAGACATCAATATTGCTACAGATGTTCGAGAAGTGCTGCGATCGCTGATTCCTATTGAGAGAGAGGTTCACGATAGAGGTCAAGACATCTACTACAAGATGCGAATCATGCCCTATCGCACGCTTGAGAATGTAATCAGCGGTACAGTGCTGACGTTTATTGATGTGACGAGTCTGCGCCAGGCTAGAAACCGGGCCGAGCAGTGGGCCCGGCGGCAGAGCGTGATTGCTGAATTGGGCACGTATGCCCTACAAGATCACAGGGCGGCGTCTGTTTGCGATCGCGCTACTGAGATTGTTCGTCAAACCCTTGACTCTACTGCCTGTGGCCTGTTTGTCTATCAGCCTGACCATCCAGAAGCGCTGCTGCTAAAAAGCGGCAGCGGCTGGCCGGTTGAGCTTCAAGGCCAGGCCACGATCAGCGCAACTGATTCTCACGCAGGCTATGCCCTTAGCGCTCAACAGCCTATAACCGTCGAGGACTTTTCCCATGAGCGTCGATTTAGCCAGTCGCCGCTGCTAAAGACACTGAATTTGGTCGGTGGCATTAGCGCGATTGTCTATGGCCAATCAGATGAAGTCTATGGCGTACTCTCTAGCTACAGAGCTGATGACCGTCCGTTTACACCGGAAGATACGTCTTTTCTACAGGTGATCGCCAATGCCCTCGCTGCGATCTTGCAAAGAGAGGAGACAACACTAGCGCTAGAAAAGAATCGAGAGAGGCTAGATCTTGCTACTAGCGCTGGCAACGTGGGTATTTGGGAAATGGATGCTGTGACGGGTGAAGTCGCTTGGAACGCTATAGAGTACCAGCTATTAGGCTTAGACTCTAACGAAGCCGCAGACGTGAGTACAGAGCTATTTTATCGATATGTCTATTCTGAAGATGTTTCTTGGGTTCAAGAGGCGGTAGCAGCGGCTATTGAACAGAAAACAGAACTCGACATTGAGTTTCGTATCAGTCGTGAAGGCAGCCCGCTGCGATGGCTAGCTGCCAAGGCTAGGGTGATCTGCGATACTAACGGAGATGCCGTTAAAATGATCGGGGTCAACTATGACATCACTGAACGCAAGCAAAACGAGGAAGCTTTAAAGGATGCGGATCGGCGTAAAGATGACTTTCTAGCCGCATTAGGACACGAACTGCGAAACCCTCTCAATGCGCTTAGTAGCAGCATTGAGCTGATGGAGATGCAGGAAGAAACGGTGGCTACCCCACAGGACAACACGCTCAGAAGTCGTATGCAGCAGATGCTGGCTGTTTCTAGCCGACAGCTTCAGCAGCTCACTCGCCTAGTGAGCGACCTGCTAGACGTTTCGCGTATTGCCTACCAAAAGATTCAGCTACATCAGCACCGAATGGATTTAACCCAGCTGTTGCACGATCTGATAACAGACGCTCAAAGTGTAGCAGCAGAGAAAGAAATCTCTTTGAATACTACGCTGTATAACTCACCTGTCTGGATTAATGGAGACTCTATTAGACTGATGCAAGCGTTTTCAAATGTCTTACTTAACGCGGTTAAGTTTTCTAATTCGGGTAGTGCTGTCAATATCTCTATGTCAGTGAACGCAGAGTTCGTTACGGTTCAAATCGCCGATTTAGGAATTGGAATGGCCACAGAAGCGCTCTCTCGTATTTTTGTTGCTTTTAGTCAAGAAGATCATAGTTTGGCTCGCAGCGGAGGATTGGGACTAGGGCTTCCTTTGGCAAAAGGAATTATTGAACTACACGGCGGAGAAGTCCGGGCAGATAGTCCGGGGGTAGGACAGGGGACAACTGTCACAGTAAAGTTACCCTGTTTGAAAGAAGATTATGAAGCGCTAGGGGCGTCTGTGGAACTTGCCTCTTCTAGTCGATTGTCTGCTTTAGAGGATAGCGAAATAGGCGAAGATGAGCGGCCAAACAGCTCTAATACCCAGCGAGCCAAACGAATTTTGGTGATTGAAGATAGTGAAGATTCAGCAGTTTTGCTACAGATGTATCTTGAAAAGGCGGGTTATCAGGTGAATATAGCCAGCAATGGTAGGCGTGGCATAGCCTTAGCACAGCAGCTTAAACCTGATGTTATCATCAGCGATATTGGCCTGACTGCGGCGATGGATGGCTACGCGGTTGCCCAGGCTGTGCGCTCAGAGCTGGATTTGAGCGCTGTCTATCTAATTGCTATCAGTGGCTATGGGCAGCCGGATGACAAGGCTAGGGCTGAAGCCGCTGGATTTGACGAACATTTAACGAAGCCGATCAACTTAAAGCAGATTCGAGCACTGGTTGAGCAGCGAGTTTCTCCTTAGTGAATTACTCTATCGAATAGGGCAACGAGAAATAGAAGACGGCACCAGCCTCTGCTTTTCCTTCTGCCCATACGCTGCCCTTGTGTCGATAGATCGCTCTTTTAGTGCTAGCTAGGCCAATGCCTGTACCTGCAAATTCCCGCTCGCTGTGTAACCGTTGAAAGACGCCAAATAGCCTGGCATGTTCTTTTTGCTCAAAGCCAATTCCATTGTCTCGTACAGAGAAAATATGGCTGAGCTTTCCCTGTTCGTTTTGCCCGGTTCGGTAGTCGATCTCAATTTTTGCTTGCGCTTTGTTTTGAGTATATTTGACTGCGTTTTCGAGCAGATTTTGCCAAACGCGACTGAGTAGGGTGCGATCGCCCGTAAGCGTGGGTAGAGAAGAAATTCGCCAATGAATGGTTCGATCTGTGGTCTGCACCTCAATCTGTTGTTTTACCTCTTTTACGAGCTTTTCCATATCGACAGTGACATACTGCAGCTCGGCGCGCCCGGTACTGGAGTATTGCAGCAGATCATCGATCATCCTCCCAGCTTGTCCTGTCAGATTAACAATTTGTCGCAGATAGCGCAGTACTGCTTTGTCAGAAGTGACTGGCTCAATTGACTGCTTTAAAAAAGCAACAAATCCACTAATTTGACGAATCGGCGCGCGCAAGTCATGTGAGATGGCAAAAGCAAACATCTCTAACTCTTGATTGAGCTGCTCTAGGCGGGCAGTGCGCTCTACGACACGCTGTTCTAGCGTTTGATTGAGGGCCTCAAGCGTTGCTTCTGTCTCTTTGTGAGCGGTAACATTGTGAACTAAGCCGTCAATTACCCAATTGCCGTTAATTCTGACTTTGGTTTCACTAATACGCAACCACAGAATTTTTGCTTTGGCGCGCACTATCTTTACTTCTCGGTGCCACCGGTTCTGCGTTGGTAATTTGTGAAAGCTAGCCGCAAGATTTTGTTGAAAAAATGACTGAGCCGCCGCTAAAGAGTTGAGGTGGAGTAGCTCTAAAAGCCCATCACTTGCTTCTATAAGCTCTCCTTCTAGAGTGGTTCGAAAGACGCCGACTGCTAGCTCGTTAAGCAGAAACTGCAGACGAAACTCTAATTCAGAGGCTCTACGTCGAACTTGAGCATTTTCCCAAACGGAGCGTACTGCCTGGGCCAGGCGAACTAGATGCTTGGGCGACTTTAAGACGTAGTCATCGAGTCCTGCTTTCATCGCTTTGACGGCGATCTCTTGGGAGCCAGAGTCGGTGAACATGATGATAGGTCGCTGGTCATCATGCGCCTTGAGCGCCTGCAAGACTTCTAGTCCGGTGGCCCAGTTGAGTTCGTAATCGGTGATGACTAGGTCAAACTCGTCCGCCGCGAATGACTGATGAATTTGCTGCCAATTTAGGGCTTCTAGAATTTCAACATCGGGAAATTCGCGATTGACTTCACGAATAGCCAGCAGTCGATCGTTGGGATCGTCGTCGATGAGCAGAATTCTTTGAAGAGGTTTCTCTAGCGCCATTGAATAGTTAGAATCGAATGGCAGTTATCATAAGGCATTTGCTGTCTGAGTTCTGGGCTACACTTTAATTTTATCTTTATAATTTGTTTTAAGTAAGTGTAACAGAAGGGTACTCGTTGAGCTTGAGCCAATAGGTATTTAGCGTTGCAATCATACTAGATAGGGCATCAAAACTAACTGGCTTGACGAGATAAGAGCTGATTCCTAGTTCGTAGGTGGTGTTGACATCTACGTTTTCTCTAGAAGAGGTCAGTATAACCACTGGCAGCCGCTTGATTACTGGCTGCTGTCTTAGCCACTTCAATACCTCTGTCCCAGAGCGGCGAGGCAGCTTTAGATCTAGTAAAATTAAGGTAGGCAAGGGGTATTGCTCGCGATCGCTATATTCGCCTGCACCAGATAAGTAGTCAATAGCGGCTTCTCCGTCTTTGACCACGCGAATTGGATTAGTCTTATTGACCTGTCGAAAGGCTCGCTGAATGAAAAAGATATCGTTAGAGTCATCTTCAACCATCAAGATGCTGTGGTCTCGAAAATTCATGCTTTGGCTCCAATGCAGTTCTTGATGATGCGGTCTTCCTTAAAAATCAACTATCGAAACGTATAGCTGCCGTGACTCTGCTTTTGGCGTGAGCGCTGGCACTATTAGCTAAAGGTGAGATTAGCTAAAGGTGAAATTAGCTAAAGGTAAAGTAGCTGATGAACGACGAATGCAATCCGTCGTCTGCTATGCGATCTTGTCAAAATCAGCTACAGCGTAGCGTAAGGTGGAGTCCTTACTCATTAGATATCTACTTTTGTAAAGGTCTATTTTTGTAACAGAATAGCTGTTGCTTTTTTAGCCTTTTGCGATCGCCTAGTGAAAGCCGATCTATAAAAGCTACCTGTAAAAGCTATGGCTGTCGCAGTTCTATCCAGAAGCGAGAACCGCCACTAGGGGCAGGCTCAATGCCGACTTGGCCGCCCATCCGCTCAATGCCTCGCTGCACAATTGCCAAGCCAATTCCTGTACCGGGGTATTGTTCTATACCCTGTAGTCGCTCGAAGGGTAGAAAAATGCGATCGCGGTACTGGGGAGCAATGCCGATGCCATTATCTTCTATCCATAGCCGAATCCATTTTTTCTCTCCCAACTCTTCTATACGCTCTTCTGACCAAATACGAATAACCGGTGGGCGTTCTGCCGGAACAAACTTGATGGCATTCGTGAGCAGATTGTTGATTACCTGTTTTAGGATGCTGCGCTGTGCCTGCCCAAAATGCGGTTTTTCAATGACTTCAACCTGTGGCTGCGGCGCTGAGTAGGTAGGTGTAAGTTCATGCAATACGGATTCAACTATCCTAAAAAGATTGACTGAAACTAGTCGAATGTCGCTGCGCCCTAGCCGACTGTAGTCAAGCAAATCTTGAATTAGCCGATCGAGTCTCGCAGCGGAATCAATTAGGATTTGGGTGTATTGCTGTCCTGTCTCATCTAGGCTGCTACTGTAATCTTCTCGAAGAATGCCAGCAAATCCCTCAATAGCTCGCAGCGGCGTTCTAAGATCGTGCGCTACTGAGTAGGCAAAGGATTCTAGCTCGCGGTTGAGTTCAACTAGCTGGTGGGTGCGTTCTTCGATGCGGCGCTCTAGCTCGGCGTTGGCTTGACGAATCCTTTGCTCGGTTTGGTGGCGGGTGATAGCCTCGAAGATGATATTAGCGATCGCCTGCAAAAAGTTAACATCGTCTTCGCTAAAGTCTCGCTGAGTATGCGTATGCACAGCGAGTACGCCAAAGGGACAGTCGTTGCTGTTACCGATCACGGTGCTCATGCCGCTGACCACCTGCTGCTCGCTGAGCAACGGGCTGATAAATCTAGTTTCGCTCGATAGGTTAGTGACGACGGTAGACTCTGAAGTGGATAGCGTATAGCCCATCCAGTAGGTGCGATCGCTGCTAAAAACAACCTGTTCTGTCCTGTCAGGCCAGCCTGTGGCCGATCTCAACTTGAGGCCCTGGCCACTACCGGGTAAAAGCTCTAGCACCTCGCAGCATTCAGCCTTGAGCACCTGCGTCACCTGATCGGCGACAGATTTCAGCAGCGGATCGATTTGGTCGATGGCGATCGCCTGACGACCAATACGGGCTACAGCGGCCTGCTGCTGGGCCCGGTCGTAGAGCGATCGCTCTACCCGTTTGCGCTCAGTCACTTCCTCACATACTGTGCTGATGCCGATCGTGCGATCGCCCTCTTTAAGCGGTAAAAAGTGTTCTAGCCAGATGCGTTCTATGCCTGGTTGAGCTGGCGTTTCACCGCGAATTTCTACATTCAAAAGCGGTTCGCCCGTGGCTAAGATGGGCCGCAATAGCTGCTCAGCCGTATCGGCTAGATTAGGTAGCAAATCAGCAATTTTCTGACCGATGTGATCTTCTATCGAAAACCCGTTCATGTCTGCTAAGCGCTGATTTATTCGCACAAAGCGTAAATCGGGATCGAGCATGCTTAGGCCAATCGGTGCAGTCTGATAGATCGATTCTATTTCGGCGAGCCGTCGCTGTAGCACTGCCTGGTTCTGCTGCAAGCTGGCGTCTGCTCGCTGCTGCTCGCTTTGATGATAGTCATCTAGTCGGCTATCTAGTTGATTGAGCCGTCGCCCATTCCACACAATGATGCTTGAAAAAACTACAGTCCCTAAGACACTAGATAGTGCCAATGCACTTTCAAAAGGCAGTGATAAATGCTGATAAATCCATAGAACCAAGACACCTAGGAAATTAGGTAAGACGATTGTCCAAGGCAGCGATCGCCGCAGCATGACGCTACCGATACGCTCTCCACTCAGTTCGCTCATCCAGCCCCGATCAGACTGGACAAACAAAATGCCTAAAGACAGTAATAAGACAATCGCCGTATAGAGACTCTTTCCTGTGACTACCTGAGCCTGATAGAGAACGGTAGCGTAGAGGTGTTCTATCAGCACCAGCAGAGCACCCGCAAAGATAACCCCGCTCAAACCTTGTGCAGTTCTATGACGTTTTTTTATCAGCAACAGTAGGTTCGCTCCAATTAAAACAAAGCCGATGGCCGTAGCTAGAGCCGGATATCCGTTCACCATTAAAATTAGCTCTTCTAGAAGATACCTGAGTAGTGAGACTAACGCTTTTAGATAAGTCTAATAAAGGTAAATTCCATAGGGGACTGTTCCATAGGAGATAGGTTCCATAGGATGGCTTTCTGACTTGGTGCTAGAGGAATGCTATAGAGAGAGCATTCAGTCTTACCTGTAGTCTTAAATGTTCATCGGTAGACTTTATACTATTCGTATCAGTCTACCGATGAGCAATAGTCGTCTTTCTAAACTTGTATGGGTTTCCACCTTCAATCTGATATTGAGCAGCGAATTATTACGCTGAGTGAATTTAGTATCGCGTATATTATGCTAATGGCTACAGCAGGCGTGCTGTCGGCGGTTGCCTTACTAACCAATTCGGTACCTGTGCTGATTGGCTCGATGGTGATTGCGCCTGCGTTTCCACCTTTGGCGCTGGTGTCTTTTGGGCTGGTTCATCACCGGCTGAACTTGGCAAAAGATGGCGCAATATCGGCAGGACTAGGGCTAGGTATTGCAATCTCAGCAGCGCTGATCACAGCCTGGCTTTTGACGGTCACTCACATTTTGCCTAGAGAGGCTGACCTGCTGAATCGGCAGCTATTGCAAGAACGAGTGAGTCCGGGCTGGTATAGCGTAGTGACAGCGATCGCAGCGGGCGTTGCTGGCATGATAGCAATGGTTGAGAAAAAGACGGATACGCTGGTGGGTGTGGTGGCGGCGTTGGCGCTAGTCCCGGCAGGCGTAGCGGGTGCGATCGCGTTTCTTTCTCAAGATCCAATTAGAGGATGGGGTGGAATGGCTTTGCTCAGTATCAATGTCGGTCTGATTGTGCTTTCGGGCATCGTGACGCTGTTGTTTTTTGAACCTAGCAAAGCTGCTGAAAACGAGAAAAAGCTTGAGTATCAGAACGGCGCGAACAAGTCTCGCCTATAGCCCAAGAAAGAGCTAATCGAGTCTTAAAGCAGAAATAAGATCTTGTTTTTAGTCGCCGATGGTATGCTCGCTGGGCATTTAGCACTGAGCCACGATTATTATGGCAGGCTAGGTTGTGGCTAACTCCTTCGGAGACGCCCTGCGAACGACTGCGCTCAGCCACCGTAAACTTTGCGCTCAGCTATCGTAAGTTCTGCGATCAGCTATCGTAAGTTCTGCGATCGCACGACGGGCAAATTGGGCAGTGTAGAGGCTTTAGTTGCCAATCAGCGATTTTGACAGGCTAGAGAACCGCTCCATTACAATCATCAGTAAGGCCGTGATAAAAATTAAAACGCCAGAGATTGCTGCCGCTCGTACGTCTAAATCATTTTGAATCATTGACCACATGCGAATGGGCAGCATGTCCGTCCTTGCATCAGACAAAAACAATGTCACCGCCACATTATCGAAAGATGTAAGAAATGCCATAAAGGCCCCAATTAATACCCCTGGCCTAATTAACGGCAGGGTCACCTTAAAGAAGGTGTAAACCGGGCTAGCGCCTAAGGCTGTGGACGCTTCTTGTAAGGAAGAGCCTAACTGGGTAAGGCTGGCTAGCACGTTACGCACGACGTAGGGCGTGCAAATAACAATGTGACTGACGATTAAGGTAAACAGTGAAAGCTGCACCCCCACCATGGCAAAAAATGTCAGCATGCCTAGGCCCAAAGCCACGCCCGGTAGCGCTAAAGGTGACATTACTAGGGCATCAACGGCTGTTACCCAGCGGCCTTTACTGCTGATCATGGCCAAGCAAGCCGACACACCTAATACGACACAGACAATCGTGCTAATTAGCGCTACCTGAAAGCTGTTTAGCGCCGCCGCCCGCAGCTCTGGAAAGCTGAAAAGAGAGGTGTACCACTGTAGGGAAAATCCCGGCGGCGGAAACTGAAGTGTGGGAGAGGAACTAAAGGACGTAATCAGGATGATGATGCTGGGTGCTGTTAGCAGCAGCAGCCCCAGCCAGGCTATGAGCTGCATGACCACCTGGAATGAAATTTTATCGAGCTGGCGCTGTGAGTAGTCAGACGCCTGAGGCATCGGAGCGGGGGGCTTCGCGAGAGTAGAGGACATAATAGCTCCTGTATGAAATTCGCTCTGGGACTAATGAACAGTTAGCCTAATGAATGTAGCGGCGGCTGCGGCGACCTAGGGCAGTCAATATCACCACCATAATGACCACCATAATCAGCAGTAAAGTGGAAACAGCGGCGGCAAAAGGTTGATTCAGCAGGATGATGCCCTGCTGGTAGATCAGCGTTGGCAGATAAATTAGCTGGCCACCGCCGATAATCGAAGGCGTCACAAAGGAGCTCACCGTGAGGGCAAACACCAACAGCGATCCAGAGATAATTCCTGGTAGCGTGAGGGGGAAAGTGATTTGCCAGAAGGTTCGCCAAACGCCACCGCCAAGGCTTTCGGAGGCCGCCGCCAGACGAGAGTCGATTTGTGAGAGAGAGGCTACGATTGGTAGCACCATCATTGGCATCCAAACCTGGGTCAGCGCAATCAGCACACCATTGTGGGTAAAGAGTAACCGAATGGGCTCGTCAATAATGCCTAGCTGCAATAGGGCGGTGTTGATCAATCCCTGGCGACCTAGAATAACGACCCAGCCAAAGGTACGGACTACAGCGCTCGTCAGCAGCGGCAGCATAATCAAAAAGGTCAAAATTCCTTTCCAAAAGTTAGGGGCGTTGATGTACAGGTAGGCGACCGGATAGCCAATAATTAGGGAGGCGATAGTGACTTGAATGCCCATCATAAAAGTGTCGATGAGGACTTTGACATTGACAGGACTGCTGAAGAAATCAGTGTAATTCTTCAAGGAGATACCGCCGTCTCCTTGAAAACTGTTGGCAATCAGCAGAAGTAAGGGCACCACGTAGAACAACTG
>NZ_JADEXO010000103.1 GCF_015207105.1 cf. Phormidesmis sp. LEGE 11477 | reverse complement strand
GCCAAAGGTGAAGGGATATCCTGAGCCCATTTTAGATTATGGGCAGGCACGCGATCGCAGAGCCAAACGCATCGACGATCTGCGGCACCACATCATCCACGCCACAGACATCAAACCCTTACTTACTCGGATGCCCAAAGATGTCACACCTTTCGGTGCCGATCTGTTCGCCAGCGACGTCAACTGGGCCCAACAGGACACCGACAGCCTGTTTCCCGCTGCCCTAGACTTAGACGACTTAGACAAACAGCAGTCAAAAGTTCTGCGTACCTGGTTCGTCACTCACGGCAACTGGCTAGAGAACCCAAAAAGGCAGACAGTCGCCCGCCAGAAGAACCGTCAAAAACGTAAGGCTAAACAAACCGATGGTCAGCTCAGCCTGTTGGGGTAGAGCAGTGTAGTCAGTCTCTCAAAGGAGGGTTCAGTTTCCTAAGCGAATAAACAAAGCTCGGACAGATTTTCTCTTGTAAAAAAATTTGCCTAAGCTTTGTTGTTTTGTTTGTTTAGAAGGGTTGAGCGAATTAGAAGGGTAAGCGGAGACCGCCAGGTAGAGGAATGGCTCTTTCGATTTCGTTGATGGCGCGATCGGTGACGCGATCAACAACAACGTTGGCGACTGCATTGAGAGCGGCATTAGCAAAGCCGGTGTTGCCAGTAGCAGCCACGTCAAAGACACAGCCATCCATCATCTCTGCTGATACGCCAGCGGCTTCGCATTCGGTGACGGCGGTTTCTAGATCTGCTGAACTAACGCCGTTGAGAGTAAGGACTTGGTTGGGGAAGCTGCGGTTGGTGAAGAAGGCTGTCGTAACGCCTGCTGGATAGTCAAAGAGAGATTCGGTTTGAGTAACGCGCCAGCTATCGCCAAACTGACGATTGAGCTGCTCGAAGTAGGCGGTTTCTAGTTCGGCGACAGGAATAGCAGCGGGGAGAGCGCGGCTAAGCGTATTAGAGGCAACGCTGTAGGTGGAACGGGCGGGTAGGATCGTGCCATCGCGGCTGATCAGATCGTCGCTGTCGTTGCCGTTGAAGTTGCCGAGCAGTCCAAACATTTGATTTCTATGCTGGCGGCCTACCATCGGCATCACGTTTAGAAATCTAGCGCCGCTGACGGTAATGACTCTGATAGCGACTTGCTCACCGCTGGGCCAAATGACGGTGTAGTTGCTATCGCCCTGGCGCTGAATTTCGCCGCCGTTATCTAACGAAAAGGCATCGTTGACACTGACGGGCTGACCATCTACCCAAACCGGTGAGCTACTGCCGTTGGGTGTGTCTTGGATGTAGATGCCTACGCGCTGATCGCACACTCGCATCGCTACGGCGGTGTTCAGCGATAGGTTGTCTCGGTTAGGGACTTTGGCTTGGCGGGTTTGGACTTCAAAGGCGCGATCGCGTGAGTGGGTCAAGATAAATTCGCCGACGGTTTGAAAGCTATAGTTAAACCCATCGAAAGTTGAGATATGAGGATCTCCATAGCTGCGGCCTTGAATGAGATCTTCTGTGGCTTGGCTGCTTTCACAAAAAGGACTGTTTTGCGCTTTGGCCGCAGGCAGGGCAAATAGGTTACTGGCTAGCAAGGCAGCTAGAAACAGGCCAAGATACCGTTTGAGTGAATTTCGATTCAGGACAGTGATCATTGATTTTTTGGTAATTGACAGCGATATAGATATATAAGATTTACAGGGTATTCGATCGGTTTTCCCTAAAGATTCGTATTTGTACCCTGAAGGGTACTTTTTGGTGAGATTGTTTTGGAAGAGCTACCTAGCTACCCTGATTCCGTCGTGACCTACTCTGACCGCGAGATTATGATGCATGAAGAGGCTAATTGTCCGAGCTGTCCAGCTATGGGTAGCCTTATTAGTTCTGACCTTAAAGCTAAGCAATCTAGCCTGGAGTCGGATGCATATAGTTGATGCTCATATAGCTGATGGGGAAGACTGACAGTACTCAACCATTATTGTTCATGAGGTCAGTAACCTAATGAGTGAATCTTTATCAGATCTCACGGCTCAGAAGAGCGAAGAGAAAAAGTCTCGATGGAAGCTACCAGGCGTACATCTTGAGGGCTTGCAAAAGGCGAGTGGGCAAGTTTCAAATCAGGCTGTCGAGCTAGCAAAGAATACTGCTGTTGGTACTCATGGACTCGCGTCAAAAGCGACTGAACAAGCATTACGCAGCTCTATCGACCAGACAATGAGTGCTTTTCAAATCGCTGTAGAACAAATCCATGAGAGGAAAATACCTGCTGAAAAAACAGCGCTCACAGGCACCATCAACGTAGGCGTTATTCAGTTGAGCATTCGTGTAGATATTCCTATGAACGAGCAGACCGGAGAAGTTGAGATGGAGATTGAGTAGATATTAGCTGAATGGAAGCGATCACACAGCACGCTCTTTCAATACAGTTCCAGGCAGTGAATCATAGGATTAACCAATAGCTCTCGAATTGCATTTTCCCCGGCGCGAACGAGAGCTTCGACTTGGTGAGTAGGTGCGTTTCCGCATCGTAACCATATAACATTAGGGGGTGAGCCGTACAGACGGCTTCTCTCCGCAAAATCTGCATCTTGTGTAACGACACAGTAGTTGCCCAGCTTAGCGAACTCCCAAAATGGCTGTATCTGATTCTTCCTCTAAGCTATGAAGCTGAACATGACTAGACTCTGGGAAAATATCTGATAATTGGCCGACCAGCTTACGACTCAGATTTTGATCGAATAGCAGTTTCAAATTGTGTTTAAGCAGCCGTTACTACAGCAACTAGACGATGCTCCCGGTCAGCAGCAAATTCAAGACAAGCCCTGATGTCTACTTCAGTTAACTCAGGGAAATCATCAGTAATCTCTTCTTCAGACATTCCCGCAGCCAGCCAGCCTAAAACATCGTAAACTGTTATTCGCATTTGACGAATGCAAGGTTTTCCACCTCGTTTGTCTGACTCGATAGTAATAATATCGCGATAGTCCATAATGAAAAGAACCTAATCCTAGATGTTTTTGAATTCTAGAGCAAATCAATGTCTTATTACAACACCTAAAAAGGATTATCTTGCATCGGGAAGTAGCTGACAAATTGTCTCTTTATCTGCGGGTAAGCCCAGTTACTGAAAAACTGCTTATCTAACCATCGGTGGTTTTGTCTTTACTGCAAAAGAAGCAAGGTCAGTACACGCTAATGCCCCACGCTAAATTGCGAATAGCAGCTTCTAGTTTTTCGTGCTTAATATCTCCCCAATTTTGTCCAGAGGTTGCTTTTTTCGCAGAGAGAATCTCAGCAATATTAGCTGAAACAAACAAACGCGCAGAATCTAGCTGTTCGAGCTGTCGGGCTAGTTTGTAGTGATAAGATTGGCAAAGCAAGGTTTCTAGCTGCTGAGCGATCGCCTCCAAATCCCCTTCAGCCCGGTCTAGCAGCAGCGCGTAGTGTGGCTTGGGCTCTCGCACAGGCACTAGGCTCTGAAAACTCGCTTCCGAAAGTTCCAAGCGATTCAGTACATGACTAACAAACTGAGCGTTTAATTTCTCTCCAACTAGATCGCTGATGCCTTTGCCGCGCCCTACAAACTTTAGACAGGGTGTCTGTAAAAAGTAGTGAGTGACCCGAACGCGATCGCCCATCCGATACCGATACAGTCCGCCCATCTGCGAGATTATGACTTCGTAAGTTTCTCCTACTGTTAGTTCGTGCAGTTCATGACATCGACCTTGGCTATCTTCAAACTCAAAGAAGACTTCGCCCAGTAGGGGAACGTGACCTTTGGCGGCAATGAGTGGAACGGTGAGAGGCGCTTCGGTAGCGAGGAGTCCTTTGCCTTGAACTAGCGTGTTGGGAAAGTGCGATCGCAATCCTGCTGCGCCGTCTGCGGCGGTAACGCTATCCCAACAAGAGATTAGTTTTAGATTGGGCCAGAGCTGCGACCAGGGGATGTTTGGTTGACAGAGGAGATGCGATCGCGCCGCCGAAAGCTTATCGCCTAACTCTTCACACAAACGCTGCTGATTTTGTTGAATATAGTCTAGTTGAGCAGTTAAAAAGCTAGGGCTCCACACAGAAATGATTTCTAGCTGTTCCGACTGAAGCAGTGTTTTAGCGAGATTATCCTTAAAGGACTCAGGCGTAGGGGCCAGCGGCGCTATGACTAAAAATGGACTCAACAGCCAGCGGAGCCAAGGGTCGAGATAGTCGCTGTCGTCTGCGGTTCCGGCTGAGGAAGTCTTACTAAAGCTAGGAGAAATAGAGAAGTAAAACTTTCCGGTGGAGAAGGCGGGGCCGTGGGTAATGAGGTCATGTGCCCAGATACAGAAAAGATGGTTGAAAGATTTGCGGAGTGAGCGGGTGTAGGGAATGTATTTGATTGGGCCGCTGCTACCGGAAGTGGGTTCGTAGAATAGGATTGGATCGGGTGTCAGCGAGCTGTTTCGCACTTTGCGTAGTGATTGCGAATCTGTTGAATGAGCTGGAATATAGGACTGTAAATCTTCGTAGCTGACGATAGGAAGGCGATGCCAGTCAGCACGGGTGCGAATGTTGTATCTTTGGCCATATTCGCAGTTTTTCAGCTTTTGGATTAGACGTTTCTGAACCGTTGCTTGGACTCGCTGAGGTTGACTTAGAGCCTGTTGAAACTTTCGAGCAGTTGGTGAGAGAAACAGTCCAAAGGCTTTTATAAACGGGTTCATGCTTTAGGCTTCCTTTTAAGTTTTCTTTGGCGATTGTTCCTTTTGCCCATGACTCTGATTAGGATATAGGTAACTGCCCACGGGGAGGTAGGTGCCAGTTTCGACTACGACGCCAGGGCCCAGCTTTGACCAGGCACCAACAAAAACATCATCTGCGATGGTGATCGGCTTGACGTAGAGCAGCAGATTGTCTTTTTTTGGTTTGACGATGTGGGCGTAGAAGCCGACCTGATTGCCGATAATGACGCGATCGCCTACGCTCAACAAGCCTCTATCTGCAATCTCTAATCCCGGCGTCCAATATACCTGTTTGCCAACGCTAGCGCCCCACAGCCTCAGCCACACAGAATATACTCCTGGCAGCAATCTCAGCGCCGACTCTAAAGCTGGGAACGCGACGTAGACTGCTTGAATCTGATGGCTTCCCCACCACGCGGAGTATGAATTGCTTTTGAGATAGCTGATGCCCGGACAGACTGGATAAAAACGAGAATGCAATTGATAAACCGCGACGGGCAGTCCATACAGTACAAACAGCGAGAGTCCTAAACTCAAGGCTTTGAATAGCCAGCTCTCTATTACACAAAGTGCTAAGAAAGAAAGTCCCGCTAGGCTAATAATCAAGCCAGGGAAAAGAGACATGAGGGTGCTGAGCAGCGTCATAGGGCTTCGAAGGGATAGAACAGCTTTTGCCAGAAAGAAAGATTAGTGGCAACACCTAGTTTCTTTGGGAAAGAGACTTTGTCAATAGCCGTGTGGTGGATATGATCCCATAGCTTTAAGTTTGCGCCAAAATTACCGCTGTGGTGTTGCGAGTGGTGCTGAGCGTGGTCTTGCGGCAAAATTAGCCAGGGCGACAGCAGCCGATACAACGTACCTTTTGGATTTGGCCCTAGCCGACTATGACGCCACAGATCGAGCATGGCTGTTAGGCTGATTCCCCAGAGATAGCCAGTAGGATCTTTTAGCAGGTACAGCATCAGAGTGTGAACCCACAAGTAAAGGATGAAAAAGCTAGTCCAGAGGCTGTTGCGAGAAGATCCGAGAATATCTAGCTGAGTGACGGTGTGGTGTACTTTGTGAAGCGGCCAGCCGAAAGTGTGTAGCCAACGATGATTCCAGTAGTAACCGTAGTCTACTAGCACTGTGGATATAAAAAAGGCTGCGAACGGCGAGAGGCTGAGGCAGTTTTCTGCTGTCGGTATGAGGCGATGCAGGCCCTGGTACAACAATCCAATCTGTAGGGCTGGGATGACGATACCTTGAATAATCAGTCCACAAATATCTAATAGCCAGTCGGCGGCTGACTTCTGAACTAGGCTTTGTAGCCCCTTTGGCAATTGCAGCGTGGCCGCAATCAGTATCCAAAAGGCAATAAATATGGCTATGTCAGAGAGGAGCATGATTTCTGTACCTAGAAAGTGGGTATACCCAGAAGGTGGCTATACCCAGAAAGTGACTTCGGCGGTTTTATCAGGAAGCTGACACGGGTCTTTGTTTTGGGCGATCGCATTCCTAATCGACTCAACCAACACATGAATCGTATCGACCGGCGTATGGGTAAATCGCTCTCCATACTTTGCAATCGTTTCTTGCTGAATCTTCAAAGCCGCAACGTCTTGCTGGATAATTCGCTGCGCGGTCCAGCGCACAAACGGCCTAGCTGGCTTGCTCCAGATGCCGTAGTTGAAGGTGACATCTGTATAAACAAGCGTTGACTTTGCGGTTTCAGGAACCGATTGACTGGTGATAAAGCACCGACGGTGCGAACCCATCGCGTACTCTACGCTAGTGATATTAGGCATAAAAAACTGGTCGATGTGCTTGATTTCTTCAGCCCTTGGATTGAGGAACCAGCTAAACCAGCCTAAGTTCGTCGTTTCTTTTTGGTAGGTTGCCGTGACCGTTCCCTGGCGACGACTCACCGTCATCTGTAGCTGCTGCTGTTTGGCGCTGCGAAAAATACCTGGATGAACCGATGCAGTATGAGGAATATCGATGAAGTTCTCAGCGCAGTTCGTCACCGTGTTTTGAAAGCGATTGATTACTCTGACCGTCTCCCAGCCCGCAGATCGGTAGTAAGGCATGGTAAAAGGTTTTATTTCAGTCTGATCTTCAGCTCGGATCAGGCGCACATAGACATATCCGTCTTGTTCTTTAGTTGGATAGCTGATGGCTTGTCGAGTGAGCTGCTGACACGGTTTTGTTGGCCCTTCGGCAGGAACTGCAATCACTTCGCCCAGCGCATTGTACGTCCAGCCGTGATAGGGGCACTGGATGGCTCCATTCTGCAATTTCCCTAGCGAAAGACGGCTGTTTCGGTGGATACAGCGATCTTGTAGGGCGATTGGATTTCCTTTGCGATCGCGAAAAATCACCAGCCATTCATCCAATACAGTTCGCGCTAAAACAGCTTTATCTGTAAGCTGCTCACTCAGGGCGACCACATACCAAAAGTCTTCAAATCTCATAATCTTATACCCGTAATTTCAAGCCTATAACTTCAATGAAGTCAATGAAACATCTCCCGTAGCCTTTATCTGACAGGCTAAGCGGGCATCAGGTAAATCAGGTGCGAGGATTTCTAGAACTTCTTGTTCTTCTGCATTGGGTGGAAGGAGATCGCCGCAGGCAGAAACTAAGCAGGTACCGCAGATGCCCGTCCGACAGCCAAAGAGAATAGGAGAATTTTGCAGAGTGAGATGGTTGAATAATGGTTTTTCTCTCTTTAGCGTGAGAGCGGAATAATCGGTGTTAGGAAAGTGAATGGTTGAGTGCGTGAGGTTTGATTTCATGAGCTGGCTGAGCGGGGATAGAATTAGTCGGTGGAGATTTAGAGGATGATGGAGAGTCAGAGGCTGAGGGTTGGATACTCGACCAGGCAGAGGGCACTAGCTGATTGATATAGCGCATGTATTCAACCAATGGCTGGTCGATCGATAGAAGATTTTGAGCGGTAAACTGGATGTTGTCGTATATTTTGCCGTCTTCCCCTCGAAGGGCGTAGTAGCACAGGCGGGTGAGCAGCAGTAAGAGATTGTTTTTTATCCAGCCGATCGGCCCTTTTCTCTTTTGCGTGACGTAGACGGGCTGAATACGAGTGCTGCCATCAGGCAGAGGCACGTAGGCATAAAGCATGTGTAGCGGCGGCAAAAACCGAACGTCTTTCATCATGGTGAGCAGGCCAATGCAGCCGTGGGCGTAGCGCATCGAATAGGCATAGCGATCGCCTAGAAATCGACGACCTAAACGTGCGTACCAGTTGTTGTTTGGCATGTCTCCAGAGAGCGTGAAGTCAATCGTGTTGCGATGCGTATCGCGCTCTAAGGAAAGTTCTAGGTCTACGGATAGATGATGAACGGTATTGAGATGCTGGGCGTCGATACCGTTCATCATACAGATGTGGTGATGGCAGTTACGAATGAGCGGTTTGTCAGCTTTGGCAACCGTTTCTTTGCCTTTGAGCTCGTCAAAATCAGCCACTGGGGTCGGGGCGATCGCATTAGGATACACCCAGATAAACCCATACTTTTCTTCAGTTGCATACGACTGTAGTTTCGCTGCCGCCGGAATGTGCTTTTGACAAGGAATATCACGGCATTGACCAGTCTCGTCGAAGGCCCAGTGATGAAAGAAACAGCGAGCCTGGTTGCCCACCACATCTCCAATGCCTAGATCGGTGCCCATATGTGGGCAGTAGGCTTCTAGCGCTCGAACTTTACCATCTTGCCCCCGGAACACTGCAATTCGCTGAGCGCACAAGTCAAATGATTTTATTTTTCCTTTGGCAAGCTGGCGGCTAGGGCAAACAATGTACCAGCCTTTAGCAACAATTTCAGGGTTGTTGAAAATAGTAGAGTTGTTGAGAACAGAATTCTTGAGAACAGAAGGTGACATATCAGTGCGGCAGAATTAGCTATATTTGTGATTGAACACAGTCAATTAGTTATTTGAATTAGTCATTTAAATCAATCGTTCAAACCAAGAGAATTAGCACGAAAAAAGTTCGGTAATGCTCGTTTATGGTGGGTAAGGTATCGCTCTACAGAGGCGGTGGACATAGTAGACATGGTGCGATTGCTGGGCCAAAGGTAGCTAAGCGGATCGATGTATGCTTGATAGGCAGCAACCGCTTCTTTGTGAGTTTGATAGCTTTGGTGCAGTCCTTCGGAAGGCTCGGTGAAGCACAGGCACATCATCTGCTGAGCTTCGGTGTGGGCCAGAGTGAATAGAGGCGATCGCAACAGCCGATAGACAGTTTTATACAGCGCTGCATCCTGCCAAAAGATGCCATTAATCACCACAGAAAACGTGCCGTGATCTTTTTGACAGCCGCGAATGCCTAGGTTCGCAACCTGCTTTTCTAACGCAGTTGGCGGGGGCAGCTCATGAATCACATCCTGCGAAATCAGCGTAGAACTGTTGAAATGAAAGCTCTCATCCATGAAGTGATAGTGAGAGATTTGGCTAGGGATGGGCGCTGCTTCAATATCTCCTTGGCAAAACTGGCTGAGCTGATGCTGTACCAGCTTGCCATTGAGCGTTCGCAGTCCGCGCACGGTGAAATACTGGCAGGCCAGAAATGTATTACCCGCAGACAACAGTCCAAAGGCACGAAGCTGCAACTGTTTCCACCAGCGCTGGAGGCGATTGGCATCGGTGAAGATCATGGTCTCTACGAAAGGGCCGCGCATCGGGTAGGAGAAAAGCGGTTTGTCAAACAGGGTAACTTCTACCTGGCGAGCGACGGTTTGAAAGGCGTTGATGTGCGATCGCTCTTGCGAAGATTCTAGGTCGAGCATGTCGCAGATAGAACGAAAGCCTTCGTGGGCGTAGAGCCCAGCGGCACTAGTTTGATTGAAGAAGATAGTGGCAATCTCAGCAGAGATAATCTGTGAGTAGTAGGCGACCCAGTAAAGATGATTGAGAATGCGGCGCTGATCTTCGGTGGCCTGATCCCAGAGGGGCGTGCCATAAAGCAGTGAAAATTTCTCAGACTGCCAGTAGCGGTTTTTGCAGTCTTCGTAGCGGAAGTTTTGGGCGGCAGTGTCTAGGCACTCGGTATGATCTTGTTGTTTGTTTCGGCGGTAGTTGAGCTGAACTTTTCGATCTAGGATAGGACGAGTTGCAATGGTAATCATGAAAAAGAGAAAGTGTTGTGAGCGGAGACAAGACACCCACCCGACCTGCGGTCACCCCTCCCAAGAGGGGTTGAGTTGGATGTGTGAGTTGGAGAGCTGAAGGAGGTTTCCTTAATTATCAAAGCCTGAAGTAACTCCCCTCTCGGGAGGGGCCAGGGGTGGGTCCGATATGTTGGATACTGCCGAATTTTCTACGTGCATCGCTCAGGCGGTAAAGGAGAGAAAAGATTGTGCTTGTCTAAATGCTCAGAGATTTCTGGCGAGACTGGTGTGATTAGCGATCGCAATAGTTCTAGCCGCTGTCCACTGTGCCTTTCAGTCTCTAGTTCTGTCAACAGCCGAATGCGCTGAGAGCGAGATAAGTCGCCTTTTACCTGTGCGATCGCCGCCACGACTCTCTGTGGTCCTATCCGTACTATCTGCAGAAAGCCTGCTAGCGCCTCTACGATACTCATTCGAGTTTGTGATGATAGTGCCAAGTCGTTTAGCAGCGTCACACCCGTGCCATGATGTTTAGCTTCCGCTTGCAAAAAGCCTTTAAACACATCAGCGAGTGCCGGATGCTGGCAGTGCTTGCTGAGTGAGCGATAGTGATGCAGTCCCCAGCCTTCCAAGACAACTTGGATGACAAATATTAGCGCTGAGCGGTCGGCTGCTTGCAGAAAGTCTGATAGCAGCCGTAAAAAGGAATCTTCTTCTGCTGAATTTGATTCCATGTACGGCATTAACTGCGCTAGGTGAGTGGCTTCATCTGCGCTAAATAGCGCGTAGAGCATTCTCTCTTCGATCGTTTCGGCCAACAGTGTCATCTTGGCCATGTAGCCGATACCTGCCTTTTCGATTGCATAGGATTCAGCCAACAGTGACTGGCCTAATATATTCAAGATTTGAGCTTTTTGTGATCTAGAAGATTCTTGAAAAAGTGAAACGGGTTCAAGGTCGAAATAAGCTGCGTTCCAGCTCGGCTTTGGCGCTGCTTCTATCGATGCTAAAGACTCTTGTTTTGACTTTTGGGCTAATCTTTGAACCGAGTCCTGCACTGATCCCTGTAGCGGTCCCTGCACCGACCCCTGCTCTAATGCCGAGGCCAATATTTTCTTCAGCTTATGCTCTGGTTCTAGCGAGCACAATTCTAATCCTGCGAGTGAAGGAATCATTTCATGAGGCTCCAATTTTTCCAGGTGAGGGCAGGCTGCTTCTCGACATGTTTGATGAACTGGAGAATTGAACGATCGGCGGCTAGCGGCACTTTAAGATCAAATTTAATACTGTCAAACACATGACCATCGCCCAGCGCAAAGTAGCTAGCGACCAGCCACGTGATGCCTAACAACAATCGATTGAACAACCACCCGAGCAGACCCGCCCGGCGATGAGTAATCAACAATATTTGCCCTTCTGCGGCTCCATCTTGCGTAGGTCGAAACGTAAACATTAGATAAAAGTGTAAGAAATCAGGCCCAACGGTGACGGTGCCCGTGCTGCCATACCAATAGCAAAGCTTGTAAGTCACTTCATTTTGGTAAAGCGGTCGGATGAGTCGAACAAATATGGAATCGTCTCCACCGCGCGTCGTATTGTGAAACTGAAGAGCACTGTTGCTAAGTGGTTCAGTTTCAAACTGAACCTCTATAGGAAGATTATGAACAGAGTTGAAATGGTGCGCGTCGATAGCGTTGATCAAAACGACGTTTGGATGGCATTTTCGATAGATACCGCCGCTGATAATGCTGTCACAGTCACAATTGTGTAGCTCTGGTACGTAGGGTAGCGGTTTGATTTCTCGCTGATCGTCGCCTGTCCATACCCAGATGAGTCCATACTTCTCTGCGGTTGGCCAAGACGTTCTCTCTCTTTTTGGCTCTATATATGCTTCTAGAGGGCTGTGTGCTTCTAGAGGGCTATAGGCATCAACGGTGACTGGCTCACCGGATGAGTTACGCGAGAGCATAAGCTCTCTGCCGAGTAAGGTCAGAGGCTGCGGCTTGGTGGTTAGATCTTGCGATCGCATGGCCCAATACCAGCCTAGAGCAAAGTGTTCAGCCTGATTGAAAATTCGATAGGAAGATCGATTTGCTTTCTTTGTTTCTCTAGTTGTTTTCGCTGAGCTTGTTTCTGCTGAGATCACTTTACCTTCTCCCTATTGGCGACGCCATTGACAATCGCCACTTCTTGAAACCACATACGTCGTCCGGCCTTCGTCAGATTCTCAGCCGCAATTTCGGTCAAACAAACCAGTTCATCTCCTCTGTCATAGCCTGGATTTTGCTGAGCAAAGAAACGAATGTGAGGATTTCTCAACCGTTCTGTTGGAATTCCCTCTAAATGTCCTTTCAATCTTTGCGGCGCTGGAAATTTCACGACACCAGCAGCAGCGTCGTACCATTCTCCAAACTGACGCTGGCTCAAAAACTGCATCAGGCGCTGCATCTCTGGTGGCGTGGGCCGATTGTGCCTAGGATAAAAAGTTCGCCAAAACGTCGGTAAAAAACGATAGGTCCGAAAGCCGGATGAGATTAGCAGCCAGTAAAGCTTTTCCCCTTTGTAATGCGTGCGGAGCTGATTGACCGCTGCCACCCACGCCTGCGACAGCAGCGAGCTTGACCAGGCGCTAGGGTCTACAATCGTATCGCCCGAGAACACCACAGTCAGCAGCCTGTCTGCAAAGGCCACATCGTACATCAGCATGGTTGAGAAGCCTTTCAGCGCCAGACTGTCGTCTTTTAGTAGCAATACCCAGTTTTTCAGTGCTAGATCTGTTTCAAATATCTGCGACGTTGCCCCGTCGAAGTGACTCTCTAGCAGGGCATACATACTGGATCTGTCTGCTGCCGATAGATCAGTGGTCTTGACCAATTCAGTTTGCATAAAGGTGCGATCGCCTCTTCGTACTAGCCCTATTATGCGAGCTTCAAGCAGGAAGACGAAAGGGTTAAGCCGTAAGCTACCTACCCAAACTGAACAGGGGTGAAGCGATCTGAATCAAGCGTGAGGCGATCGCAATAGATCTCCCATATATCTCGCTACAAAACGTGATTTTCATCGTCGAGCGGCTTGAGCGTATCATCCAAATGCGTCAGGGTTTGGTAAAGCATCATCGCGATCTCAATTCTAGTCGCTTCCTCAGCTAAAAACGCACCCAAATCGGTTATTTCAGACTTAGGGGCTTGGCTAACAAGTATTTTGAGCTCGCGTAGTTGGTTTGTCTTTGCACCCGTCAGGCGAAGACTATTCCCTTTGATGTTCCTCTTGCTGTTTCTTTTACTGTCTCTCAATGCGGCTAATAAAGAGACGGCCACGGTGCTTCTATCAAGCCACAGATCAGGCTTGAAGATAATCTCTCTGATGAATTTACGAGAGAGACGCGCTTGGTTGTCATCTGGCAGGGCGTTATCTTCCGCATCCCCGGAGATCATACCTAGTTTCCACGCATATTCAATATCTGATGAGTATTGAGAGTCCTCAATGTCTTGGAACTCAGCGATCATACTTGCTCTTTGCTCGTTGAACCGGCCCCCAAAAGCATTGATCAACAGTCCAGCAAGTTCCTGTCGCTTCATCTTGTGATTAGGACGAAATAGAACGCTATCTATTAGACAATC
Source organism: cf. Phormidesmis sp. LEGE 11477 (assembly GCF_015207105.1). Classification (GTDB taxonomy): domain Bacteria; phylum Cyanobacteriota; class Cyanobacteriia; order Phormidesmidales; family Phormidesmidaceae; genus Phormidesmis. The sequence continues at coordinate 9,917 of NZ_JADEXO010000103.1, read as the reverse complement.
ATCTATTAAAAAAGAATTAAACAGACCTAGTGAATAGAGCTGCTTAAGCTTCTCTATTGCCCAGTCATGATCAGCGCCTAAATCTAGAAAGTGAAGTTCTCTAGTCTTAGGGATAGGAAAAACCGATTTAGGATCATCCGTCACTGGCAGATCGGCTAGATCGTCAAATCGCCAATAGCCGACTAATCCTTTATTGCCGTTTGGGTCTTGACCAAGGCGTTGATTTAGTCGCGCTACGATCCTATCTTGAGAGCGTACTAAATTCCAAATCCTCAGTTCAGCTAGTAGAACACAAAAGTCTGACGGGCCTTCAGCTTCACACGGTAGAATCTCAATGGTTTGGCTGCTCGTTTCAAACCTATCAGCGGCTAGCTTCACAAAGGGCCGATGCTCCGCTCGATAGCGAATGCTTTCGACTTGAGCAGCTAGTACACCTAATCGTTTCAACTTGCCATCTATATAGACGCGAATCTCTTTTGAGTTGGCATTAGCATCCCATGAGAAGGCAATATGGTGCCAAATCGGTGCATTCAGGCCGAGCGGTTGCGTTTCAACAGTTGCTGTTAGTGAATCAAACTTAAGAGCTATTCTAACTTTACCGTTGGCCCAACTGAGTAAATAAGTATTGCCAGCAGCATCTGTTCCTTTTAGGATTGCGCCATTGCCGCACTGAGGTTTCACCCAAAGCTCAACAGTTAATCCTGAAGTATCTGGCCCTTGAATGAAGTTCTCGGGAGAAATTTGCAAGGGAATTACGTCGCTAATCTGTAGGCCGACCGCGATTGGGGGCGCAGGAAACAGTCGAGGGCTCAATGGCTTGACCTGTGGCTTGAACTGTTTTCCTAGAGCCGATATTGCTGATAGCGATGCAGAGGTTTCCTGCCTCAGCGTAGTCGGTGATGACAGCGCCAACGCAATATCTTCCTCAGGTCGACAATACCTGATTAGATCGGCTCCAGACGTTTCGTACCTCAGTCGAGAGTGCATTCTACTCAAGATATCTTCGCGAGAGAGTTTTATCTTCCATAGCCGAGGCTCAGAAATTGCGCCTCGGTAATGAGCTTTTAGCTTTTTGGACGTCGACTGTTTTCTATAACTAGCTTCGACTGGGTCAGCACCAATTATGGTTCGTTGGATATAGCCCCGGCTAGTCTGGCCGATATACCTTCGACAGGCGACTTGGCCATTAATGTAGATATACATCTCTTGAGTATCTTGATCGTAGGTAACCGCAACGTGACTAAATTGACCGATCGGCAGCTTTTGACTAGTCAATACTTCGTAAGATTTTGCTTTTTCTAAGGCGGCTAAACAAAGTGTGCCAAAGATGGGCCGACCGCTTTGGAAATCAGACATTTGTAGTTTCCACACTGCGGTAGATGTCTTGTTAGGATGCTGTTGATAAGTTTCTGGCGCGTTGTAGCTCTCTGGCCAATCGTATGTTCCATGCAAAGGCACTTCCAGATCAAATGACGATCTTTTACATTCTGTTGATAAATAGTCCCAATCCAAACTAGCAAGACATTTTTGTAGCTCAAAAACTCTAGGCCCGAAGTGATCTCTGAACTTTGCCGATTCATTCTGTCCAGACTCCTTGATCCCTGCACCTAAAAACAGTCCCTTCCTTTTGAAGAGATCCCTAGCTGCTAGCGAAATTCTGATAGTGCCATCCTCATCTTGAATGCTAGGCGGATCTGACGGCCTAAGGCCGTTGAAATCTTTGATAGCCTGTACAAGAACAGGATCGTTGCTAGGATCTGTGATAGATATAGTCTCTGAAAATTCTTTGATAGAGAAAGTATCTGATCTCCCTAGAGGAATCAAACCCAGACAGCAGAGAATACACTTTAGAGCTTTAAGTTTGTCTCGATCTTCTTTGTTTTTATGAATAATGATGTCGGTATCGTCATTGTTCTCTAAAGCTAAAACTTCAAAAGGGTGCCTTTTTGCTGTGTGTTCTAAGTCAGTTTGGATGAGGGGATAAAGCAAGCCGTTTTGAGGGAAATTAGAGGACGACACCGGCCAGAAGGGCTTTCTCTCAAACAATACTTGGCGATCTGCCGTAACCTTTAAGGCCACCACGTATTGACCAAAAATAGCGTCTTGCTCAACTTCGTCAAACCACTTTTCGCGATAGAGCTGGCTAAAAATAACGCCCTCCGTATTCTGTGGATATGGATGCACCCAGGCTTCTAGAGTGAATTCATCTGGATCTTCGAACTGCTTAGAAGGGCTGTCGGCTCCAAGAAGGTCTATATAGCTTTGATCGCCGCCATCTAGCTCGAAGGCGGTGGGAAGCGCGGGATAGTCAAGTTCCTCAGCAGTCAGCACAAAGTCTTGAATAAAGCTTTTCAGCTTGAGATTTTCGACACTGCGGCGCTGCAAGTCTTTGATCACGTGGCAAATGCGAATGCCCTGATACGTTAGCTTTTCAGCCTTTCCTTGCCCAGGATTACTGGGCATGACAGCCTGATGCAGCGCAATCAACTCTCCACGAGCATTCAGCACAGGCGCACCAGAACTGCCGAAATCTGAAGCCGCTTTGTATCGAAGAAAATGGTTGAGTAATCCGTTATCTTGATAGCTCAAAACGTGGCCGCTACCTAGGTCTATCTTTTGATACTCACCGCCGGGATGTTGAATGATGAAAACGCGATCGCCCTCTATCTCTTGTAGACTGTCAGGCAGCTTATGGTGCTTGCATAGTTTATCCCGAGTGTGTGCGTCAATCCCAGGAAGTACGCTAGCACTGTTACTGATTAGTTGAATCCAATTAAAACTGTAGCCAGGTTTCTTCTTTAAGATATCTGTTTCGAGCTGAACGAGCGTATAGTCTAGCTTTTGATTCGAGATGAACAACAGATCAGGATCGAGGACGTACTCAATACGCCCCTGATTAGTTCCAAGGGCGTTTTTGACATAGTTAAACTGGGCAACGCATTCTCTAGCTTGTTCAACTTCTCCTACGACATGATGATTAGTCATTAGATGAGAGTCGCCTACTAGAAAGCCGGTTCCGATCGCGATCGGATTGATTTGGGTAAGCTGCGAAACGGTGATCTTTCTTAATGCTTTTAATAGTGAGATTAATATCTTTTTAGGCTGTCCTCCGTCTTCGGAACTGAATGGTTGAGTATAGTCCTTTGGGAAAATCTTCTCCGCAACGTTTGATGGAATATCTAACATTTCTGTTAGCATCTCTTTCAAGCTGACATAAATCTCTTGCTGAAACGCTAGCTGGCTGTCATTGTCACTATTCCTAGCGAGTATCTTCTCTAGATCCAGGTGGAATACTTCAACTAAATTCTCAGCGCGGATGTCGTCAACAGTCTCAATCCAGGCTTCTAAACTGTTTTGAAAGCTCTCTAGAGAAAAGTATCGGGCAATCCGACAGACAGCAGTACTGCGTTGAGCAACAGTCTCTAAGAAGGAAGGGGGTAGCAGACTATCGTTGTTTTTTGAAAGCGATCGCAGCCGGGTTGACTGAACTGACAAACGGCCTCTAAGTATAGCGGCTACTGTTTCTAGCCGCTCTAATCCAAAACTTTCTGCACTCTCACTCATAACGCCTCGAGCAGAAATCTTGATATATTTCTCAAGCTTGTCTGGGAGTACACCCTGTAGCAGGTAGGTTAGGTGAGAAGAATTGTCTATAGGTTTTTTCATAGCAGCGGTAGAGCTTTGCGTGTCTTATAGTGCGGCGGCATCTTCATTTATATTGTCTACGGTGGAAAGAATCGCCTGTTGACTTAACAAAAATATTGTTAAAAGTTACGTACTACTGTGGCGAACTGTACATGAAATTACCCCCTCTTTTAGCCATGACGTTGATATATGGAAGTAGTGGCGGTCAAAAGCAAGACATCTGGCGATATCGTCAGCTAAGTTTCTGATAGACTCACGAAATAGCATATCGAGATGCTACTTGAAAAAATGTTTCTTGTAAAATGTTCCTGGAAAATTGCCTTTAAAAAGCTATTGCTAAAAGAACTATGTTGAGAGTCTCAAGGAGAAATATAAAAGGACAACAATTCAGTCAAAAAAATCTGACCTTTGAGCTGTGCAACACCATCGCTGGACAAAAGATCAGTAGAAAAATCAAGCTTCTATTAGGTCTGGTAGTCATTGGGCTCGTCTTGAGTTTGATCTGTGGAGCAGTGTTTGCAACTTTGGGCACAGGCATTATATCCAACAACGATACAACCGCTGATCGCTTGCTCTATATGCTTTCAGCTATTGTTGTAGCTGCCTGGCTGGTAGTAACTGTCTGGCTGGGGACAAGCAAAGGTTTATTAGCCGTTACCGCAGGCATTGTCCTAGTCCAAATTATGGGTTTCGGCTTAGTGCTTTCTAACACTATTCGAGATGAACATTTCTTGATTTCAGTAGCGGCGACCGTTCTGGTGTACTGGCTGATTTGCAATCTCTTTTTGGGATTCTCACGCCTTGCCTTTGCAATTGTTGATATTCTGTTCGAATCGGCTCAGATAGCGAGGATGATTTGGGTGGGTGCGATCGCACTTGGCGCTCTTTTAGGTGCCTTCTTAGTAATAGAAGCCACTTCGCCCAGCTTCGTACGTATTATCAGTATACTCAGCGGAATCGGCTCGACGGTGCTGTTAACGGTTGGTGGGTGGTGTTTAAATCGCCGTCAAAATATACCCTGGCGTTCCCCAGAAGCCATCAGATCGTGGGCGTTGATCTTGGGCTCTTGGGGTGGAACTTCTTTCTACGGTCTGGACTTGAGTGAGATGAATTTTCAAGGCGCGGGGCTACAAAACAGCGACTTTAGAGCCCGTAACCTCAATCGAACCTGCCTGAAAGGAGTACAAGGGCTCTCTAGAGCCAGAGTTGACAATCGATACTTAGACCTCGAAGATCTGAGGGTACAAAAGCTGTTGACCCACGGCTGTAGCCAGAACAAGAACTTCCAAGGCTTGAACCTACAGGGTGCGTATCTACAAGCAGCCGATATGCGAGACTTCGATTTTACAGAAGCGAAGCTATCGGGAGCCGATTTTAAACAGGCCGATCTTAGAGGCAGTGTTTTGGTGCGATCGCAGCTAGCAGGTGCTGACTTTCGAGGGGTTGATCTACGAAACAACAATCTGACAGATGCCAATCTCACGGGTGCGGATCTTAGTAAAGCAGACCTACGAGGCAGTATTTTGGTGCGGGCTCAGATCGCTCAAGCTGACTTTAGTCAAGCCGATCTAACTGGCATCTGCATTGAGGATTGGAGTGTTAGCAATGCCACCCGCTTTACCCAGGCTCGGTGCGACTACGTTTATAAAAAATATATAGAAAATCAACCCGCCGAGCGATACCCCGCCGACCGAGATTTTGAAGTAGGAGAATTTGCCGCTCTTTTTCAACAGCCAGCCGATTTACTCGAACTAATCTTCAAAGGAGATTTGGACTACAACGCCCTTAGCTTAGCTTTTTACAAGCTAGAAGCAGAAGCGCCAGAGCTAGAGATCGAGATTAAAGGCATTGAGCAGCGGGGAAATTTATGGGTGGTCAAAGTCAATAACCCCAGTGCGCTGACGGCTAGTTCGATTGCCCAAAGACTCAATTTGTCTAATTCATCTAGTCATCCTGTCTCCTCCGACACTGCTGCGAACGGTTCTGCGGAGGCAGCTATCGAGACAGCGCTCAAAGACTCTATCTACAAGGAATATGAAGAAACCAAGAGTCGGCTAGAAGCGAGTGAACAGCTAGTACAACAGCTAGCTGGGGTCACTAGCAGCCAGGCAGAAGCACTTAAGGGGTTGAGTCAGCAGTCATTTGGCAACCATTTCTCGATTACGGGCAGTACTATTACGAATTTGGCTGGCTCTGGAGAGATCAGCTATGCCGAAGCCGCCAACCAAGTTCGAGCGCTAGTTAATCCTAACGCTAACGCGGTGCAAACGACCGATGCGGTGGGCGTTCTCCTAGCGCGGCTGCAAACTCTCAAGATTGCCACTACGCCCGCCACTCAAACCGAACTGATTCAGCAGCTTTTGATCTCTGAAGCGGGTGACGACCCGGCCTTTGCTGAACTGTTGATACAGCAAAAGGACCAAATTTTAGCAGCATTGCCAGAAAAGGCGATCGCAGCCGCTATCCAAGGAGCAATCGCCATCCTCACAGCCTGAACCCTCCATTCCCTGTCCTCCGTACCTATCCCTTTAAACCACCCACCCCCAATCAACCCATGACTCACCCCAATCCTCATTCTGATCCTCAGCCCAGTCCTCAACCGGCAAACAACACATTCAACTTCTCAAACAGCACAGTGACCAATGCGGTAGGCTCTGGCTCGATCTATTACAATAGTGCGGCTACAGAAACCTCTAGCTCTTCTAGTCCCGAAGCGGCGTCTCAAACACAAGTAATCCTATTTTTGGCCGCAAACCCGGTAGCAACCAACCCTTTACGCTTAGATGAAGAAGTCCGAGAAATTAGCGAAGGGCTGCGGCGCTCAAAACATCGCGATCGCTTCGAGTTTAAACAGCAGTGGGCAGTGCGTCCTAGAGATTTGCAGCGAGCGATGCTCGATCACACGCCTAGCATTGTTCATTTTTCGGGTCATGGCATTGGTCAGCCCGCTCACAAAATAGAACAAATACCCTCTGCCGAACCAAAGCGCGACATTGGTTTCGCTGATATCAGTCAGCCGATTATCAGTCAGTCGATGGTAAAACAGCCCAGGCTAGAGGGACTGATTTTAGAAACCGCTACCGGAGAAGCTAAGCTGGTGCCGACAGCAGCGCTGTGCGCCTTGTTTAAACTATTCGATCAGTCCCTGTCTTGCGTAGTGCTCAATGCTTGTTACTCAGAACGACAGGCGCAGGCGATCGCACAGCATATTCCCTATGTAATTGGCATGCATCAGGCAATCAGCGATCGCGCCGCTATTGAGTTTGCAGTTGGTTTTTATGATGCTTTGGGCGCAGGCGAATCGATCGAACGCGCCTATGAGATAGGGGTAGTGGCAATGATGCTAGCAGACAGTCCTGAACACCTTACGCCTGTTTTGATCAAGTCTTAGGAAAATAACAAATCTGGGAAGAGAGAGATGGCGACCATCACCAAGAATATAGCGTCTCCTGGATGAATATGATTGCTAGCAGTGCTAGATAGTGCTCAATAGCCAATGCGATCGCCCGCCGTCACAACCCCCAAAACGTCACGGTTATATCGCTCAGCCGCTAGCAACACCTGAATATTACGAGCCTCACAGAGTTGCGAAAGCGTTTGTAGTTCTTTGGTCGCCGCCGTCGTAGGCGAATCACACTCTTCTACCTCCGCTGATAAAGAGATTAAAAAGCGCTTGAAGCCTAGACAGGCCAGCCCGTAGATTAGCTGCTTGCTTACGTAAGCTTCGGGTTGCTCTGGCTGTTCTAGATCGCCGGTACAAAAGTATCCGCTGTGAGTGTCAACTTTGCCTCGGATCATGCCAATCGTCAAAAACACATAGTCGACAAAATTAAGCGATCGCTTCTGCAGGCCATAGCTCAGCAGTCCTATCTTTTCAGACTTTTCTCCTTGGGTGCTATCAGAAAACTCGTAGTAATCTGTACAGTCAAAAACGGTGAAGAGCTCTGCAATCGGCTTTTGTTCGGGTTCCAAAATCTCTCGTTGTCGATGGCTTAAAGGCGTATCACTCAGCGTGTGTAGATATTCTAGAAATGATGATACGGCGACTGTCCCTCCCCCGATCTTGTTAGCGGTTTTGTAGGCTATTTTCTTCGGCTCAAAGCCGCCTTCGGCTCGCGCTTGGACATCGCTGAGCTGTTCGCCTGTCGGCGCATTCGCATCAAAGTTGACAATGCCGTATTGAGGGGTGCTTTTACCTTTGGAATAGGGCGATCGCACCACCACATTGCCCAGTCTGTAGCCACCCTCTTGGGTTCTGGCCGGAAAGCTGGCGTAGTTAGCCGCAGTAGAGGCTAGCTTAAGTGCCATATCGCCTTCGTTGCTAAATAGATAAGTTTCCTCAAACCGCCGCAGCGATGAGCTCAGGAAATTAGCTCGGCCCGAGATAATCGTCTCAGCCGGAATATCGGGCGAAACTAGCACCAGCCGCCCCAGCGAGAAAACATTACCAATCTTGGAAGAAGGGGCTTTAGCTTTGTTAGCAGTGCCTAGGCTACCGATTGATTCGAGATCAAAAACATCAGAGAGAATACGAACGGCGTTGGTCACAACAAATCCGCCCATGCTATGACCAATGAACGACAGCTTAATGCGATCGCCCGTAGACCAATCTCGCTCAGGATCGTTAGCCCGTACAGCTTTATCAATCTGTCGAATCAGCTCCACTAAATCTGGCACCCCAAAGTTACTGGCCCGATACGAATCTCGAAAGTATCCAACTAGCCTTAACAAGAAGAGCGTCAGCACCAGCACGACTAGAAAGGTGGCTAGGATAGCAAGCATAATCGCCACTAGCTCAATGCCCAGCGATACGGGTTGAGTTGCCTGATGACTCAAAGTGCCAATGACAGCTAAGGCCAAAAGCACAATGCCCACAGTCGAAACCACCTTGAGAACAACAGGTAGCGATCGCAGCGCATATCGAAGTTTGTTGCCTATTGTATCTGGCGCACTGCCGTTGATCTGTTCGGAAGGCCAGCGATAGCCAATCAATACCAATCCTTTGGGTCGGCGATCGCAGCGCTTAGCAATATGATTTCTAATATCTTGATACCATCCTTTCGTGTCCGTACCTGGCGAACGAGCAGTGGCAAAACTACCCAGTGCGGTATTGTAGCCATGAACCACGATCAGAATTTCTGGATTTTTCTGCGCGCTCAAAAAAGCAGCAATCCGACTGATCTGATCTTGCGGATTATCAACTTTCCCAACGCCATCTTCTACATTATTAGGAGCAGTGCTGCCCACAAAATAAGCCGGAAAAGTTGGAGATGCTGAAGGAATTTCTTCTATAGCGAGGAGATGCCTTCCCTTTGAAGATTGAGCCTGTGTCATCAAAAATAGTTTCCCCTAACTTTAGAATAACGATACCTTCTAGAAACTATTTGTGATTTTCTATGCTGAGGTCGCTGATTGTAAAGGACTTGAGTCGAGGTTTGAGCAAACGTTACTTGAACAAACGTTACTTAGGTAATTAGCCGATCGATGATTAGACAGTGCTTAGAAAAACTTTGACCTCAGCGGCTGTGGGCATTGCATCCTGGGCCCCTGAGCGCGTAACCGCCAGCGCTGCGACGGCATTAGCATAGCGAACTGCTGCTTGGATCTTAGCCGTTTTTGAACCAGCTGCCTCTGAACCAGCCGTCTTTGAATCACAAATCGCCGCTGCCAGCCCGCCATTGAAAGCATCGCCAGCGGCCACCGTATCTACCATATCTACTGCAAAAGCAGGCAATTCAAAGGTGCCTACTTTGCCAACACACGCGCAGCCTAATTTCCCCATCTTGATAATCACCGTCTCAATGCCCTGCTGATGCAGGTTGGTCGCCGCTGCGATCGCACTTTCCATATCCACCACCTCTATCCCCGTCAGCAGCTCCGCCTCCGTTTGATTCGGCGTCAACACAGAAATATGCTCACAAAACTCTCTGGTCAGTTTCCCTTGAGCGGGCGCTGGATCAACGATCACGACTAGACCAGCCTCATGCGCTAGCGCTGCTGCCCTCTGCACAATCTCTAAGGGAATCTCGAACTGAAGTAACAATACTTTTGCCTGTTCAAAATAGGCAGCTAGCTGTTCTAATTCAATATTGCTAACTTCACCATTAGCCCCTGGTACAACAATGATTTGATTGTTGTCAGCAGCTACTGCAATCAGCGCTGTTCCCGAAGGCTGCTGCGCGCTTACCTGAATCGATCTCGTGTCAATACCTTCGGCTTGGAGCTGCGATCGCAAACTCTCACCAAACCCATCGTCTCCCACCCGGCCTACC